>NZ_LZMK01000037.1:0-110024 GCF_001665865.1 Nocardia sp. 852002-20019_SCH5090214
TCGGTGACGCGTTCCACGTCCCCCGCGGTCGGTTCGACTCGCCGCCACAGCAGTTCGGCGAGGCGGGCCACCACCGCCGCCCGATTCGTACCCTGCCCGGCCGGCGAACCCGGCACCCGCATGTACCGCACCGGCGACCTCGTCCGCTGGAACACCCACGGCGACATCGAATTCGTCGGACGCAACGACTTCCAGGTCAAAGTCCGCGGCTACCGCATCGAACTCGGCGAAATCGACGCCGTCCTCGACGCCCGCCCCGACACCGCCTTCGCCGTCACCATCGCCCACCGGCAAGGCAACGCCCCCGCAATGCTGGTCACCTACGTCGTGCCCGCACCAGGCGCCACACCCACCGCCGCCCAACTCACCACCGCACTCGCCGACGCGCTCCCGCCCTACATGGTGCCCGCCGCCGTCATGATCCTCGACGCGATCCCACTGTCGCCCAACGGCAAACTCGACCGCAACGCACTACCCGAACCCATCCTGCACACCGAAACATTCCGCGCACCCGCCTCACCGGTCGAAGAAATCGTCGCCGGCATCTTCGCCGACCTCCTCGGCCTCGACACCACCATCGGCGCCGACGACAACTTCTTCGACCTCGGCGGCAACAGCCTCGTCGCCACCCGCGCCGCCGCCCGCATCGGCGCCGCCCTCGACACCCGCGTCCCCGTGTCGATGATCTTCGACGCGCCCACCGTCGCCAAACTCGCCGCCCGCGCCGAATCCCACGCCGACACCCGCCGCATCGCCCTCACCGAACAACCACGCCCACAACACATCCCACTGTCCTACGCACAACAGCGGATGTGGTTCCTCAACCGCTTCGAACCCGACACCCCCGCCTACAGCATCCCCATCGTCATCCGGCTCACCGGCCGCCTCGACACCCACGCCCTGCACGCCGCCATCGGCGACGTCATCACCCGCCACGAAGTACTGCGCACCATCTACCCGGCCGTCGACGGCGAACCCACCCAGAAAATCCTCCCGGCCACCGAAGCCGTCCCACCCCTCACCATCACCCGCATCCCCGAAACCGAACTCCCACACACCCTCTCGGCGCTACTGGCCACCGTCTTCGACGTCACCACCACCGTGCCGCTGCGCATCCGGCTCTACGAGATCGCCGACGACACCTGGATCCTCGCCCTCGTCGTCCACCACATCGCCGGCGACGGATCCTCCCTCGCACCACTGGCCCGCGACCTCACCCTCGCCTACACCGCACGACTCGACGGCGACGCCCCCGCCTGGCCGCCGCTGCCCGTCCAATACGCCGACTACGCCCTCTGGCAACGCACCGTCCTCGGCGGCGACGACGACCCCGACTCGCTGCTGCACGCCCAAATCGACTACTGGACAACCCAACTCGCCGACGTGCCCGCCCTGCTCGCCCTGCCGACCGACCGGCCGCGACCGCCCGTGCAAACCTACGCCGGCGCCACCGTCCCCCTCACCGTCGACCCCGAACTCCACGCCCGGCTGCAACACATCGCCCGCGCCCACAACACCACCCTGTTCATGGTGTTCCACGCCGCACTCGCCGCCGTCCTCGCCCGCCTCGCCGGCACCGACGACATCACCATCGGCACCCCCTACGCCGGACGCGGCGAACCCGAACTCGACGAACTCGTCGGCATGTTCGTCAACACCCTCGTCCTGCGCAGCCACCTGCGCACCGACATGACGTTCACCGACCTGCTCGACCAGGTCCGCGACACCGACCTCGCCGCCTTCGGACACGCCGACGTCCCCTTCGAACGACTCGTGCAAGAACTCAACCCGGCCCGCTCCCACGCCCACCACCCGCTGTTCCAGGTCATGCTCGCCTTCCAAAACCTCACCGGCACCGAATTCGAACTCCCCGAACTCACCCTCTCCGCCGTCGAAGCCGACATCGACACCTCACTGTTCGACCTGCAGATCACCGTCTCCGACAGCTACGACGACCACGGCGGCCCCGCCGGCATCACCGGCGGCATCACCTACGCCCGCGACCTGTTCGACCCCGACACCGTCACCGGCATCGCCGCCCGCCTCGACCGGTTGCTGCGCGCCCTCGTCGCCGACCCCACCGGCCTCGTCTACGACGTCGACCTGCTCGACGCCGACGAACACCACAACGTCGTCGACCGCTGGAACACCACCCACCACACCCTGCCCACCGACGAAACACTGACCTCCATGTTCGCCGACGCGGTACCGGCATACCGCGACCGCACCGCCGTCACCTACGGCGACCTGTCGCTGACCTACGCGCAGTTCTCCGCCCGCGTCAACCGGCTCGCCCGCTGGCTCATCACCCGCGGCGTCGGCCCGGAAAAGCTGGTCGCCGTGCGGATGCGCCGCTCGCTCGACCAGGTCACCGCCCTCTACGCCGTGCTCGCCGCCGGCGGCGGCTACGTCCCCGTCGACCCCGACCTGCCCGCCGACCGCATCGACTACATGCTGGCCACTGCCACACCCGTCGTCGTCCTGTCCACCCTCGACGACATCGACCTGTCCGCATTCGACGACACACCCGTCACCGACCACGACCGCCACGCCCCACTGCGACCGACCAACGTCGCCTACGTGCTGTTCACCTCCGGATCCACCGGCCGCCCCAAAGGCGTCGCCGTCCCGCACGGCGCCGCAGTCAACCAGATCCGCTGGCTCAGCGACGAATACGGCCTCGACGCGGACGATGTGGTCCTGCAGAAGACACCGGCCACCTTCGACGTCTCGGTGTGGGAACTGTTCGCCACCCTGGGCGTGGGCGCCCACCTCGTCATCGCCCGCTCCGACGGCCACACCGACCCCGCCTACCTCGCCGAAACCATTGCCGCACAACAGATCACGATCACCTCGTTCGTGCCGTCCATGCTCGCCGTCTTCGCCGAAGCCGCACCCGTCCGCACCCTGACCTCGCTGCGCGCACTGCTCATCGGGGGAGAGGCATTCGGGTCCGACACCGTCGCCGCCGTCCGGCGCGTGCTGCCCGACGTCGAACTGCACAACCTGTACGGGCCCACCGAATTCACCGTGCACGTCACCTCCCACCACGTCACCGACACCGACCAGGGCAGCGTGCCGATGGGCATGCCCGTCTGGAACGCGCGCGCCTACGTCCTCGACGCCCGGCTCAACCCGGTACCGCCCGGCGTGGCGGGGGAGCTGTACCTCGCCGGCACCCAGATCGCGCGCGGCTACCACGCCCGCCCCGTCCTCACCGCCGAACGGTTCGTGCCCGACCCCTACAACAACGGCGGACGCATGTACCGCACCGGCGACCTCGTGCGGCGCCGCCGCCGCGACGGCGAACTGGAATACCTGGGCCGCACCGACTTCCAGGTCAAACTGCGCGGACTGCGCATCGAACTCGGCGAAATCGAAACCGTGCTCGCCGAACACCCCGGCGTCGCCCGCGCCATCGCCGTCGTCCACTCCAGCGAGATCGCCGCCCAGCTCGTCGGGTACCTGGTGCCCGCCGCCGGCGCCACCGTCGACACCGCCGCGGTCCTCGCGCACGCCGCCGCCGAGTTGCCCAACTACATGGTGCCCAGCACCCTCATGGTGCTCGACACCGTGCCGCTCACCGCCTCCGGCAAACTCGACCGCGCCCGGCTGCCCGAACCGGTGGCCGCGGTAGGGGAGTTCCGCGAACCGTCGACCTGGCTCGAAGGTGAGGTCGCGCGCGCCTTCGAACACGTCCTCGGCCTCACCCACGTCGGCGCCGACGACGACTTCTACGCCCTCGGCGGCAACTCGCTGCGCTCGGTGCAGGTCGCCAGCGAACTCACCAAGGAACTCCACTTCGAGATCCCGCTGGGGTGGATGCTGTCGGATCCGAATCCGGCCGACCTGGCCAAGCGCATCGAAACCGGAATGAGCAACGGCCACCACGAATCCGGGCCGGCGGCATTCGGTCTGGACGTCGTGCTGCCGATCCGGACGGGCGGCAGCCGGCCACCGCTGTTCTGCATCCATCCCGCGTCGGGCCTGTCGTGGTGCTACTACACCTTCGGCGACCACCTTGCCGGCGACCGCCCGATCTACGGTCTGCAGGCGCCGCAGATCGGTGGGGAAGTGCCGGGCCCGCAAACGTTCGAGGAGATCGCGCGCCGCTACTTCCAGGAAATCCGCGCCCTCCAGCCGCACGGGCCCTACCATCTGCTCGGCTGGTCGCTGGGCGGGCAGATCGCACACGCCGTCGCCGCCGAAATGCGTTCGGCCGGTGAGGAAGTCGCATTGCTGGCGCTGCTGGACGCCGAGGCCGAAGGGATCGACGCCACGGAGGTCACCGAGGCCACGCCAGGGGAGCTGATCAGCAATCTCGGTCCGGTCATGGGCATCGACGTCGTCGGCGCCGACGCGACCGCGGAAGAGGCCGCCGAACTGATCCGGCAGCAGCTGGGGGACAGCTTCGCCATCGACGCCGCGACCATCGAACGCATGACCGACGCCTACAACCTGTCCATCCGCGCCGCGAGCGCCTGGCAGCCACCGGTCATCGATGCCGACATGCTGTATTTCACCGCCACGACGGACCGGCGTGACGACGCCGCGGGCCACGAGGGTTGGGCCCGGTTCGTCACCGGTCAGATCTCCAACGTCGACATCGCGGCCGAGCATCTGGCGATGACCGAACCCGGGGTGGTCGCCGAGATCGCGAAGATCCTCAATCGTCGGCTGGATCGGTGAGGGGATCGGGCCCCGGGGACCGCGACTGCCGTGCCGTTACTGGTAACCCTGCGTACTCGATCCCTGCATAATCGTTCTACCCCTGACGACTGCCCGGATGAAAAGCCATCGTGATCGTGTTCGACCATTCTCCGAGCGTATCGGTCGGTCCGTGCCGTGTGTATGCCGATAGGCTTTAACGCGATCAGACCAGACTTCCCTTCTGCAGTACCACCAGAGAGTTTGCGATGGCTCGCTGGATCACCTCAGGAACGCCACCGTCGTCATCGTTGACGAAGACCCTTACGTCGTTCTCTGCCCGGCTGATCCCGAGGTAGAGGAGCGACAACAGTCGGGTAATCTCGCTCGGCGTGCGCGATCCATGACTCAGATCGGGAATCCCGGCGACCAGCACGGTGCCGAATTGGAGTCCGGCGAGATACTCAGCGGGGCCGACTACCAGTCCGCGCTTTCGATACCCCAGGCCTTCTACGTCCCCACGCCCAGCGATAGTTGAAACGTGATACTTTTGGGACTGGTCTATCAGCGACGCAAGTTCACTAAACCGACTCCACTGTCGAGTATCGACGACCGCCAGCGCAATCGTCCCCGTCTGATACCGGTCGTGTATTGCTCGAACGATGTCGGTCTCTTCGCCAGTACGGCTGGCGGAAGTAACTAGCGTTGGCACCGGCCCATTCTCACGTGCAGACTCGACCGAGCTGAAATCGATATTCCAATCGCGACCCAAGTCCAACGTAGGAAACTCGTGGTGGACATGTTTTACCAGTCGAAGGATCTGCGGCGTATACCTGTGGACGTGGTTCAATTCGAAGCTCGTGACCTCCCCGAGACCGTCGCCAGCCTCAAGCGAGGCTGAGGACCTGGTGCCGTCGGATGCCAAGCCGATGAATGCCTCTGATGGTGACTGCCGGGGATCGAGGGCCATGAAGATTCTTGGATACACCGTCACATCGCGGGAAAGGTAGTGAAGAACCTGCCGCTCCAAGGGGTTAAAAAGGTGGAACTCGTCTACAAAGATCAGGTCATACCCTTTGTCGCGCCGTGACCGGTTCCAGGAGTGTTTCTGAAGGTCGTTCAAGAGATCCGCAAGTACTTGGTCGCTAGTCCAGAGTCCGCGAGCGTCGAGGCTGTCCATATAACGGCTATACAACTCGAAAATCACTCGCATGTCGGCGCGACCTGAGAGGGGAAGCATCCACGATGCACGCTCCAAGTTGAAATATCGGCTCTCTGAGCCGGCGCCTGGGAAAATTGCCGCAGCGCCTATGACAGAGCCGAACTCGATCAGGAGATCCCAGGCAAGTGCCAGTCGCTCGTCCGAGTCCGACGAATCAAATCGATCGCGCAGCGATGGGTTGACATCAGCCTTATAGGTGATCCAGTCACCTGCGACGAAATCACTAAGTAGGTCCAGGATCTCATCAAGCTGTGCCTGCTTTCCGCTGAAGCTGTCATCACCGATGAGTTTGTACGAGCCGTCGCTATTCCCACCTGGTGAGATCTCTGCTGCGATCTCCAACAATGGAAAGGCATCGATCTCGTGCAACGACCCAAGACCGAATGCATCGGTGGAATCCGCAATCTCCGTCGCCAGTGACCAGCTGTGGGTGACCATAAGAATCCTGAGTTGCTCGCCGGATTCGCGGGCTTTGAGGAGCTCGTAAACAGCCTTTAACGTGAGGGTCAGTGTTTTGCCAGAGCCCGCAGGACCGCGGAGTCGGATGGATCTGTCGGAGGGAGCGAGCACAAACGCACGTTGATCGGCACTGATGGCTTCCATCCATTGGCCGTAGGTCCAATTTTGTGTCGCGGCGCGTTCGAGCTCTGGTAGGGCGATTTCAACGTCAGACGGTTGAGGGCGCTTCGCGGCCTCAAAGTGTATCGCTGCGGCCCCCGCAGCTTCGATCCACTCGTTGTTCCGCAGGGGGTTCGGCGGCTTCGTGGCATCGAACTCCTCTAGACTCGTCTTCTCGTCAGATGTTGTCGCCTCCCAGAAGACGACATCTGAGCTGTCACCTGTCAATACTTCGGCAATCCAGCGTGTTGTTTCCGTGTCCCGCCCCGGCACTGCGAAGAACGCCATCAAGTTGTTGTGTTTGTACTGGCGCCAGGCTCGGGGCAATGTGATCGGACCTGCCGTCCGCGCGCGCTCGGCGAATGCGGCCATCCGGCTAAGCACCGCCCGACGATCAACTCTGAGATGGTCCGGGACGAAGGGGTCGCTAATGAATGAGTCTCGAACGACTACGACGCGCTGATCGCCGGCATAATCACTGTTCGTGAGCAAGTAATCGGCACCTACACCTTCCCACGAGAACAGGGAAGTCGAGGTTGAAATGGCAGACGGAGCCACGCCGGTTGCCAGCTCCTTAAGGGCACTTGCTGTCGTAACCAATGGCTTCACGAAATGTCCTCTACGAGTAGGTCCGAGTGAAGGTTACGCATCTCTTCGTATGCGTCAGGTAGGCCAATCGCCGTAAACACGAGCCCAAACCGCTGCGCAATTGCATGGGTGAAATTGTCTTGCAGCCGGGATAATCTGCGGTATTCCATTACCTTGCGTGAAGGACTAAGCGCCACTCGGGGCTCCCAGATCTGTTCCAGATGTCGCAAATAAACGAAGTATCCGTAGTCGTGGCCGTCGGCGATCGCCGACAGGAATAGTGCGTCACCAGGCGGATTCTTGAAGACGTTCTGGAGTGTGTTAACTATCTTCCTTCTCAGGTTCTTCTCGCTTTGAGGGTTTGGTAATTGGAGCTGTGCTTGGACCAGAATGTTCGTTGTTTCAGCGAGTGACGACTCGCTCATACCTAGTGCGCGAATGGCATCAAACATGCCGCGTACGGTGTCGTGCTCGTCAGCTGGAATTGGCAGAGACGTCAGAATTCTTTCGGTGGACTGCTCGGTGGGCCACTCTCTCAGGCGCGCCTCCGAGATGCTGATCGTTCCCAGTTTTGATAGCAAATCTTGTAGGCTCTTCGTAAGGTCAACGACTGCCTTACTACGGAGCTTTGGTATCTGGAGTTTGACAAGGTATTCGTCCTTGGTTAACAACGGTACGCACGTCACCCTACCGTGATGCTTGTTATGTGCGAAATCGCAATCTGCTGTCATCACCAGCAAATGCCGATTCCAGACAGTCGAATCATCTGCTACGCGCTCCAAAATGTCACCCTGCCGAAGGGGCTCCGTGATTGCGATTGATCGATACTCGACAAAACTGTTCGTTCCAACCATCGTGTCTACTTCCGAATTTCATGAAAAAGACTCAGAGCGCGCGGCCTTAACCTTGCGCGAGCACCGCGCGATCTTGAATCATCGTTGATTCGACTTAAACGGTTTGCCTCTTGCGGAGCTGGCGAGGAATTAGCCGCTGAATGCTGCGTCAGATGGCGTGCGCACCCTTCGTGTTGTGTGCTGATTGCATCGTTCAGGAGTACTCGCGCACGTAGCCGAGAGCTTTCTCGAAAACGTCGTTGCAAGGCCGTCGTGGACGAGGTAATACCGGGCCTGCCCTTCTTCTCGTGCGGACCTGACGAGATTACACTCAGTCTCGTCGGGGCGGAGGCGGTCATTGGTTTCGTCTGTAATATGCAGTAGTTGACTTGACATAATGTAGATTATCGGCGCAATGGAACGGGTGTCGGAGGCTGCATTTACCGTTGCGTGTCAGCATGTTTCGGCATCCGTCTCCCACGCTCGGCCGCGCTGCTCGGCTGTCCCGCATGCTGTCGACATTCGCGTTCGGCGCCGCCGTCTCGCGTAAATCTGCCGAATCCCTCCTGATGAACTTTTTCGCCGCCGGTCCAATTTGCCGGAAAATTTACTGGCGCGTCCATCGGGTAGATCCCGCTCCTATCGGCCACTTCCCTAGCTTCCCATTCCCGTCGTGAAACGTCACAGTGACGTATTGGGGGCGCTGGGCCCCGGTCTGCCGCCGACGGATCCGATACACATCACCGCGCGCCTCCCGCACGTCTTGTGATTCGAAGGCAGTGCGCACCGCCCGGTTTGGTACCCGCCACGAGACCGTCGCGGCCGCGGTGGTGACTTGTTAGCGTCCTCGGTAGGAGGTGTCATGAAGGCAGCGCGGCCTTTCGATGTCGATGTGGTGATCGTCGGATCCGGATTCGGCGGCAGTGTGACGGCATTGCGATTGGTGGAGAAGGGATATTCGGTCGCGGTACTCGAGGCCGGGCGACGCTACGAAGACGCCGACTTCGCCACCACGAGCTGGGATCTGCGGCGATATCTGTGGGCGCCGGCACTGGGCTGCTACGGCATCCAGCGAATCCACCGGCTGCGCGACTGCTTCATCCTCGCCGGCGCCGGAGTCGGCGGCGGCTCGCTCAACTACGCCAACACCCTCTACAAACCGGGGCGCGCGTTCTTCGAGGACCGGCAGTGGGCCGAGATCACCGACTGGGACGCCGAACTCACCCCGCACTACGACCAGGCCCGGCGCATGCTCGGTGTCGTGGAGAATCCGCACACCACCCCGGCCGATGAGATCATCCGCTCGGTGGCCGAGGATATGGGCGTCGCCGATACTTACGTCCCGACGCCGGTCGGCGTGTACTTCGGCGAGCCCGGAGTCGTGAGCGCAGACCCCTATTTCGGTGGCGTCGGACCGGAGCGCACGGGGTGTATCGAATGCGGCGAGTGTATGACCGGTTGCCGGCACGGCGCGAAGAACACGCTGGTCAAGAACTATCTCGGTTTGGCTGAAAGCGCTGGGGCGCAGATACATCCGATGACGACGGTGACCGCGCTGCGACCGCAGGACGACGGCAGCTGGCGCGTCGACACGCGCCGGACGGGCCGATTGCGGGGTGGCAAGCGCAGCTTCTCGGCGCGGTACGTGGTGCTGGCGGCGGGGACCTGGGGTACGCACCGGTTGCTGTTCCGGATGCGTGATACGGGGGTGCTGCCGGCGCTCTCGCCGCAGCTGGGCGTGCTGACCCGCACGAATTCGGAGGCGATTCTGGGCGCGGGCCGCACCCGGGTGCACACCGGCCTGGATCTGACGGCGGGTGTGGCGATCACCTCGTCGTTCCATCCGACCGCCGATACCCATATCGAGCCGGTGCGCTACGGCAAGGGCTCGAACACGATGGGGTTGTTGCAGACCTATCTGGTCGACGGCGGGAAGGCCGTGCCGCGGTGGGTGCGGGTGCTGGCGATCGCGGCCACCCATCCGGTGCGGACGGTGCGGTTGCTGCGGACGCGGCGCTGGAGTGAGCGGACGTTGATTCTGCTGGTGATGCAGAGTCTGGACAATTCGATCACCACGTTCACCCGGCGCGGGCTGTTCGGTCGCCGCTACACCAGCAGACAGGGCTACGGCGAGCCGAATCCGTCGTGGATTCCGGCCGGGCACGAGGTGACGCGGCGGGTGGCCGGCAAACTCGGCGCCACGGCGGGCAGTACCTGGCCGGATATTTTCGGTGTGCCGATGACGGCGCATTTCATCGGTGGGTGCGTGATCGGCGGCGACCGCGAGCACGGTGTGATCGATCCGTATCACCGTGTGCACGGTTATCCGACGTTGAGCATCGTGGACGGGTCGGCGATTTCGGCGAATCTCGGTGTGAATCCTTCGTTGACGATCGCCGCTCAGGCCGAGCGGGCGGCGTCGATGTGGCCGAACAAGAACGAGCGGGATTCGCGTCCGCCGATGGATCTGCCCTACCGGCGCATCGATCCGGTCCCGCCGGTGGCGCCGGTGGTTCCGCCCTCCTCCCCTGCCGCGTTGCGGCTGCCGATCGTGGAGGTCCGTCACACGGCCGCGGATGGCCGCCCGGCCTGAACCGGCGCGGCTGCGGTTCTGGGCGTCAACGTGTGAGGCGCCCCAACAGTGCTGAGGCACAGGCGATTCCGAGGAGGGCGGCCAGGACGAGGACGCCGAAGTCGGTCCACAGGTCGGCGGTGCCGCCGACGAGCAGGCCGCGCAGGGCGTCGACCTCGTAGCTGAGCGGGTTGACGTGGCTGACGGCGTCGCGGTCCCAGATCAGTTGGATGCCGTAGAAGATCGCGATGAACAGCGCCGATTGGGCGATGATGCCGGGTGCGAGGAAGTCCAGGTAGGGCATGTCGCCGTATTTTCCTGTGAGTCTCCTCCGGGTTCCGGGGCGGCTCCGGCGATCACTCCTGTGTTACGTTGTGATCGACATCACGCGGCCGGCGGTGTTCCCGGATTGGACGCCAGTGATCTCGGACGGCCGGTCGCCCATCGCACGGACCGGAAGGAGATCGCTGTGGCCACCGACCGGATTCTGGTCATCGTCACCAATGCCGGAGAGTACGAGAAGGTCGGCTATCGGACCGGGCTGTGGCTCGGCGAGCTGACCCATTTCTACGACTATGTCACCGAGCAGGGCTATACCGTCGACATCGCCAGTCCCGCAGGCGGATTCGTGCCCATCGACCCGGAGAGCCTGGCGCACGACGTCCTGGCCGACCTCGGCACCGACCGCCGTTACCGCGACCGGGAATTCATGGATCTGCTCGACCGTACGCGCAGCATCGGCGAGGTCGAGGTCGAGGATTACGACGCGATCTACTTCACCGGCGGGCACGGGGTCATGTTCGACTTCGGCGGCGACGATCTCGGCGCGCTGACCGCGGCGTTCCACGACAGCGGCCGTGTGGTGTCGGCGGTGTGCCACGGGCCGGTCGGTTTGCTGAACGTCCCGCTGGAAAGCGGGGCCGCGCTGATCGCCGGGCGGCGGGTGACCGGGTTCTCGTGGCCGGAGGAGGAAGCCGCCCAACGTGCGGACGCGGTACCGTTCAACCTTCAGGACGAACTCGTGAAAGTGGGCGCCGACTACAGCATGGCCGACGAGCCGTTCGGGGTTCACGTCGTGACGGACGGGCGGCTGATCACCGGTCAGAATCCCGCCAGTGCCCGCGGCGTGGCCGAAGCTGTGGTCGCGGCCCTGAGAGGAGATCAGCGGTGAGCGATTCCGGCAGCGATATCGATGTCGAGGTGCCCGCCAGCGGGACCGGTTGCGCGGAGTGTGTGGCCGCCGGCGGCTGGTGGGTGCATCTGCGTCGGTGCGCGCGCTGCGGGCACGTGGGTTGCTGCGACACCTCCCCCGCCCAGCACGCCACCGCCCACTTCCGCAGCACCGGCCATCCGATCATCCAGAGCTTCGAACCGGGTGAGGACTGGTTCTACGACTACCGCGACGGTGCGGTCGGTGAGGGTCCGCAATTGGCGCCGCCGACCAGCCGTCCGGAGACGCAGCCGGTGCCGGGGCCGGCGGGGAAGGTGCCCGCCGACTGGCAGGACCATATCCACTGACGCAGGCGCGGCGCCGGGCCCCGGTGGTGTGGCGAGGCCGCCCACTGGGGACGTTCGTCCTCATCGCATGAGGTACGCCGCCTCTGGGAGGGGTCGCGCGCCGGGGTGCAGGCTCGACGTATGACTCACGAAACTGTTCGCATCGCAGTCGTTTTCGCCACCGCGCAGGGCTCGACCCGTGAGATCGCCGACTATATCGGGGCGGCGCTGGCCAACCGCGGAGCGGATGTGGAGGTCGCCGATGTGGCGCATGCGCCCGAGTTGTCGCGGTTCGACGCGGTGATCCTCGGCAGTGCCGTGCACAACATGGATGTGCTTCCCGAGATGTCGGGGTTCGTTCGGAGTCATCGCTACGAGCTGGCCGCGACGAATGTGTGGCTGTTCACCGTGGGGCTCGGACCGGCGCTGCGGGGGCCGCTCGGGCGGCGGATGGGCAGAATCGTGCCGCCGAAGATCGCCGCGTTGCGCGATTCGATCCATCCGGTCGGCTACCGCGCCTTCGCGGGCCATTTCGAGAACGTGGGGGTGTCGTTGAAGGCGCGGATCATTTACCGCCTGCTCGGCGGGGGTCGCTTCGGTGACCTGCGCGACTGGCCCGCGATCGGCGAATGGACGGCCACGATCGGCCGGATCCTGCTTCTGCCCCAGCCCGCCGCGAATATCGCCTATCCGTAGTCCGCCCCTTGCGGCCGGTGAGAGGAAGGTGCGCCGTGACATCGGAACCTGTTCTCGTGGCGTACGGCTCCACACGGGGCGGTACTGCCGAAATGGCGGAGTGGATCGGCGAGTCGCTGCGCTCGGCCGGTGTCGACGCCGAGGTCCGCAATGCGCGTGAAGTCCGCTCCCTCGACGGCTATGGGGCGGTGGTCCTCGGCGGTGCGCTCTACACCGGTCGCTGGCATCGTCACGCCCGCCGCTTCGCCCGTCGTTTCGCGCGGCAGATGCGCATGCGGCCGGTCTGGCTGTTCGCCAGTGGGCCGCTGGACGACTCGCTCACCTCCGGCGGTCCCGAAAAGGTGCCGGGGGTCAAAGCCGTCGAGCGAGCCGCCCGTCGCGTGAATGCCCGGGATTACACGATTTTCGGTGGCCGCCTGCAGGCCGATGCCCACGGTTTCCCGGCCGCGGCGATGGCCAAGACGGTGGCGGGCGATTTCCGTGACCCCCAGCATGTGCGCGAGTGGGCGAGCGGTCTGGCCGCCGAGCTCGTTCCGGGCCCGCGTTGATCGCTGCGCCGGGCCCGTATCGGGCTGTCGTTCAGGACTCCTCGTAGCGGATGCTGTGGGCCGCGGCGATGGGGTTGATCTTGCGTGGGTCGAGCGCGCCGTCGGTGAGCACGGTGGGTCCCGCGTCGAACAGATCTTCCAGATAGCATTCCCATCCGCCCGGTGACGATATCTGGATCACTGTGGGCGGCGGGTTCGAGACCGCGCGCAGGGCGTGCGGGATGCCGTGCGGCAGCAGGACGAACGTTCCGGCGGGCGCGACGTACGACCGGTCGTCGAAGTCGACGCCGAGTTCACCGCTGAGCACATAGATGGCTTCGTCGGCCACCTCGTGGGTGTGTCGCGGGATGTCGCGGGCCAGGGTCACCTCGAGCAGGGAGAACCGGCCCTCGGTGTCGGCGGTGGTGGCCTTGACCGCGAAGGCGGGCGGCATCGGAATCCGGCCCGGGCGTACCTGGCCCGGGGCCAGTCGGAGAAATCTGTTGTGCGGCATCGTGTGCTACCCTTCCGGCGACAAAACGGAATCGGAATCCGCTTCCGTCTAGATGGTAGCCGGAAAGGACGCACGGATGTCAACGCCCCCGACGCCACGAAAGACACGCGCCGACGCGGCACGCAACCGCGACCGCCTCCTCGAGGCTGCTCGGGAATTGTTCGCCGAGAAGGGCTCTCAGGTGCAGTTGCCCGACGTGGCGCGCGCGGCGGGTGTCGGGGTCGGCACGGTCTATCGCCACTTCCCCACCCTCGCGGAACTGGTCGACGCGGCCGCCGAACAGCGCTTCGCGCAGATCGAGAACTACGCGCGCACAGAATGTCTCACGCATGCCGGTGCCGGCGAGGGGCTGCGACGCTATCTGATGCATGTCGGTGAGCTGCTCAGCGCCGATCGCGGCCTGTCCGCAGCCGTCGAAGCCGCCCGCCGCTCGCCCGGTAGCGAGCCGCGCGGAATGTCTCGCGCCCGGCTGGAAGCCGTTGTCGGCGAGATCATCGCGGGCGATCGCGAGGCCGGTGCGCTGCGGCAGGACTGCACCGCCGCGGACGCCTACCTGCTCGTCGGTGCGATCTCGGCGACGATCCGCACGGGCAGCGGGGACTGGCGGCGCCTGCTCGACCTGATGCTCGACGGCCTACGGCCGCGTACGTCGTAGCCGTCGCGGATCAGCCGAGTTGTCGTGCGGCCGAGGGGTTCACGGGGACACCGCGGTCGACGAGGTCGGCGGCGAAACGGCGCAGCAGTGGATCGGCGGGGGTGGCGAGCAGGCAGACGAGATCGCGGGACACGCTGGGGTGCAAGCGTTTCAGGGTCGCGGGCAGGCCGGGGCCCAGAGCGGTGACGGGGACCAGGGCGATGCCGAGTCCGGCCGCGGCCAGTTGTGCCGCGGTGCCGGCCTGCCGGGTGCGCATGACCGGGCTGAGGGTGACGCCGTGGACCGCGGCTCGGGCGTCGAGCCAGCCGGCGAGGCCGTTGTCGGGGTGGTAGTGCACCACCGGTTGGTCGTGGAGGTCGTCGAAGCCGAGCCGATCCTGCCGGGCCAGGGCGTGGTCGGCGGGGAGGACCGCCACGATCTCCTCGGTGCCGACGAGTTCGGATGCGCCGGTCCAGCGAGTCGGCCGCGGCCCCAAAGCCAGGTCGGCCGTTCCGGATTCGAGGTGGCGGACGAGGTCGTCGGCGCTGGTGGCCTCGGTGAGCGTCACGTGCACCGCGGGGTGGCGACGCAACCAGGTACGCAGTACGGGAGCGAGCAGACTCGCGGTCAGGCTCTCCGCACAGGCCAGTCGCAACAGGCCGCCTTCGCCCCGGGCCGCGGCCCGCCCGCCGTCGACGACGCGAGCGGCCGCGGTCAACGCCGCACGGGCGTCGGCTTCGATAGCGCGGCCGATGGCGGTGGCGCGCACCCCGCGCGGGAGCCGTTGCAGCACCGGTGCCCCGATCTCGCGTTCGAGCGCCGCCAACTGGTGCGACAGCGCGGGCTGTGACATGTGCAGTGCGGTGGCGGCGTCGGTGATCGAGCCGGCGTCGAGCACGGCGAGGAGGCATTCCAGTGCCCGCAGCGTTGGCATTCGTACATCCTATGGCAGCGATCGAAAACATTCATTCGGCGAAGGGATTATCCGGCGCTGTCGCGCTGCTGAACCGGGCATGACAACGCTGCAAGACAAGAAGATGGTCATCGTCGGCGCCGGATCGGGCATCGGCCGTCGTCTGGCCGCCGACGCCGAAGCACAAGGAGCGCAGGTGATTTCGGTCGGCCGGCCCGAACTGGACCTGGCCGACGAGGCAACCGTGCGTGCCGTGGCCGAACGTATCGGCGAGGTGGACTACCTGGTGTCACCGGCCGCCGACCACGCCAACGGTCCGGTCACCACACTCGGCCACGATGCGGTGCGCCGCGCCTTCGACGCCAAGGTGATCGGGCCGATCCTGCTCGCCAAACACTTCGCTCCGCGATTCCGCGCCGGAGGTGCGATGCTGCTGTTCTCCGGTGTCGCGGCGTGGCGACCGTCCCCGGGACGGTCGGTCATGGCCACCACCAACGCCGCGGCCGCCGCTCTGGCCGAGGCGCTGGCGGTCGAGCTGGCGCCGGTGCGCGTCACCGCGATCTCCCCCGGCATCGTCGACTCGGGCGTGTGGGACGGCCCCGGCAAGGAGGAGTTCTTCCGGACCGTCGCCGATCGCAATCCGGCTCGCCGGGTCGGGACACCGGCCGACATCTCCGCCGCGGCACTGCTGGCGCTGACCAACCCCTTCCTCACCGGCACCACCCTGCATGTCGACGGCGGCGGGAGACTGGCATGAGGATCGCGCTGTTCGTCTGCGCCGCACTGCTTCTGGGTGCCTGCTCGGCGCAGCCGCCGCACCCGGCCGACCCCGTCGACCGTTCCGGCGACCTGGTCGTACCGCGCGCCGTGCACATCGACGGCGGACTCGACGCCGACCGGGCCGCACGCGAAGTTCGTGCGGCACAACGGCTCTACACCTTCTGGAACACCGGCAACGTCGACTACCTCCAGCAGGCTGTCACACCGTCGTTCCGGGACAACACCCTGCCGCCGGGCCGGCCGCAGGGACCGGCCGGACCCGCCGCGGCGTCGAAGGCCTTCCGCGCCGCCGTCCCCGACCTCACCTGTGAGCTGTCGGATCTGTACGTCACCGGGGACACCCTCACGGCCCGGCTGGTCTTCCGCGGCCATTTCACCGGCAGCTACAACGGGGCCGGCGGTTCCGGGCAGGCCGTCGAATTCGACGCCATCGACATCCAGCACCTCGGCGACGACCACGCCCGGATCGTCGAGGATTGGCATATCGAGGACAACCTGAGGTTCCTGCGCCAGATCGGGTAGACACCGTGACCGGCCGTCCCGATCGGCAGGGTGGGACCGAGCGCTCCCAATATCGCCTTACGGCCGGATTGACACCTGTAAGGTGCAGGCTGCCGGGGTCGTGCGACGGCGCCCGGCAGCCGCCGACAGGCGATCTCGTGATGTGGGCAAGCGTGATGTGGGCAAGGAGGTGACACGTCGTGCACGAGGACATCGACCTCACCGACCTGGACCGGTTCACCAACGGCTTCCCACACCGGATATTCGATCGGCTGCGGCGCGAAACGCCGGTCTGGTTCCATCCGCCCACCGCGCACAGCCCCGGCGGCGACGGTTTCTGGGTGCTCAGCCGATACGCCGACATCGTCGCCGCGGCCACCGACACCACGGTATTCTCCTCCGAATCCGGCGGCGGACGCGACGGCGGCGGCACCACGCTCGAGGATATGCCGCTGGGTGTGCCGGTCGGGGCGCTGCTGAACATGATGGACGATCCCCGCCACGCGAAAATCCGTCGCCTGCTCGCCCCCAGCACCACTCCCCGAGCGCTGCGGCGGATCGAGAACGACCTGCGCCGGCGCGCGGCCGATATCGTCGACGCGGCCGTGGCGAAGGGAGACTGCGACTTCCTCACCGACGTGGCCGCGGAACTGCCGCTGCAGGCCGTCGCCGAACTGGCCGGTGTGCCGCAAGCCGATCGCCACGAACTGATGAACTGGGCGAACGTCACCCTGGACTACGACGGCCGCGAAGTCGGTGAGGTCGACGACCGTCTCGCTCGGGCGCAGGCTCGCATGTTCGCCTATGCCGCGGATCTGCTGCAGCGCAAACGCGTCGCGCCGGGTGAGGATCTGCTGTCGGTGATCACGCACGCACTCGTCGACGACGAGCCGCTGACCGATGCCGAACAACACCTGTTCCTGTCCCTCGTCGTGGCCGCGGGCAGCGAGACGACACGCAACTCCATCGCCATCGGCACGGCCGCGCTCAGCGAATCGCCACAGCTGTGGAAACGGTTGCAGCAGGACAGGTCTCGGCTGCCGGCTGCCGTGGAGGAGATGCTGCGCTGGGCGTCCTCGACGCCCTACAACCGGCGCACGGCCACCGCGGACGTGTGGATCGGCGGCCACCGCATCGCCGCCGGTGACAAGGTCACGCTGTGGTGGGCCTCGGCCAACCGCGACGACAGTGTGTTCACCGACCCGCATCGCTTCGACATCACCCGAAACCCCAACCCGCACGTGGCGTTCGGGCGCGGCGCGCACTTCTGCCTGGGCGCGTCGCTGGCGCGGATGGAAATGCGGGTCATGTTCGACGCGCTGCTGGATCGGGTCGAAACCCTCACTCCGCGTGGGCCCGTCGAGTACGTCCGCAGCAACAAACACACCGGTATCCGGCATATGCCGGTCACGATCGGCGCCCGATGAGAGCCGCGCGGCCCGTGGGTGACCCGCCCGAGTGAAAGGAGGCAGCCAGTGGCTACCGAACCGACCGTGGAGAACGTCAGCCGGCTGCAGAGCTCGAGCCGCGACGTCACCCAGTTGCCCTCGATCCTCGCCGACTGGCTGGCCACGGTCATGCCGAACGGGCAGCGGCCCGAGATCACCGTGGTCGGCGGGATCGACGCCAACGGCATGTCCTCGGAGACGATCGTGCTCACCGCCCACTGGGACGACGACGGCGCGCCCGTGGACCGGAAATGGGTGATGCGGGTGGCGCCCACCGAGGCCGACGTCCCGGTCTTTCCGGTCTACCGCCTGGATCATCAGGCCCAGGTGATCGAGGCCGCCGGTACGAGGGCCGGCATTCCGGTCCCGCGGGTGCGGTTTCTGGAGAACACGGGAACGGTGCTGGGGGCGCCGTTCTTCATCATGGACTACGTCGAGGGAATCGTCCCGCCCGATGTGATGCCGTATACGTTCGGCGGCAACTGGTTCTACGACGCGGCCCCCGAACAGCAGCGCGAACTGCAGGACGCCACCATCGAGGTGCTCGCGAAGCTGCACTCGATTCCCGACGCGGACAGCGCATTCGGGTTCCTTGTCGCCGACCGCGCCGGCGACACCGCGCTGGGCAGGAATCTGGCCTGGCTGCGGGCGTGGTACGAGTTCTCGGTCCCCGACATCGGCGGTTCAGCGCTGGTCGAGCGCGCCTTCGACTGGCTCGACACCCACTGGCCCGAGCAGATCGCGGCCGGTGAGACCGTGCTGTTGTGGGGTGACGCGCGGATAGGCAATGTGCTGTACCGCGACTTCCGTCCGGCCGCGGTCCTCGATTGGGAGATGACCACGGTGGGCCCCCGCGAACTCGACGTCGCGTGGTGTGTGTTCGCGCATCTGGTGTTTCAGGAGTTGAGCGGGCTGGCCGGGCTGCCGGGGTTGCCGAATGTGCTGCGCGAGAACGATGTTCGCGACACGTATCGTCGCCTCACCGGTGTCGAACTCGGTGACCTGCGGTGGTTCTACGTCTACTCGGCCGTGGTCTGGGCGTGTGTGTTCCTGCGCACCGGCGCCCGCCGGGTGCACTTCGGGGAGATGCAGCGACCCGAGGATGTCGAGTCGCTGTTCTACCACGCGGGGTTGCTGCGCCGGCTGATCGGGGAAACGGCGCAGTGAACCGCGGCTACCGGCCCGGGCCGAGGTAGTCGAGGATGATCCGGTCGACCTCCTCCGGCTTCTCCAAATGCAGGAAATGCCCCGCGTCGGCGATGCGGACGACGCGGCTTCCCGCGGGCAGGTGGCGCTCCAGATCGTGGAAGAAGCCGGGGCGCAGGCATCCGTCGGTGGCGCCGTAGAGCTGCAGTATGGGGTGGATCGGTGGGCTCATCAGCAGTCGGTCGAGGTCGCGGGGTCGCGTCGGCCGCGGCCGGACCAGTTGCCGGTAGTAGCCGATGATCGCCGAGCGGTGTTGCAGCGGTGCGGCCGCGGCGAGGTGAGCGAGGTCGTCGGTGGCGTCGTAGCCGGGAGACCATCGCCGCCACAGGAATGCCGTCATCGAGGTGAACAACCGTTCGGGAACGGCCGGGAACTGGTTGGCGAGGATGTACCAGCTGTTCACCGACTGCGCCAGCGTCCGCCCGACCTGGCGGGCGAGGTCGCCGCGGGTGATCCGCACGCTCGCCAGGGGCGGAACGGCCGCGGCGACGAAGGCCCGGAACGGTGATTCGGGCAGTGCGGCAATGGCATTCGCGGTGAAGGCGCCCCAGTCGTGGCCGATGACGACGGCCCGGTCGGCGCCGAGGCGTTCGGCGATGCCGAGAGCGTCGGCGACGCGCGAGCCGGTCGACAGGTCACCGTCGGCCGGCACCGACGACGGAGCGTATCCGCGGCTGAACGGTGCGACGGCGTAGTACCCGTGCTCTGCCAGTGCGGGTCCGAGATGGCGCCACGTCCAGGCGGTGTCGGGGTAGCCGTGCAGGCACAGTGCGAGCGGCGCCGCGGGGTCGCCCCAGGTGAGGGCGTGCAGGGTGACCTGTCCCAGATCGAATTCGGTGCGCCCCGGCGCGGGAGTGGAGGTGGATGCCATCGTGCCTCGTCGGTCGTTCCGCACCCGCTGGGTCCGGCGTCGGCTTTGCTGTTTACAGGCGTATATCCTAGTGTCTGCCCCATGGTGGAGGCCGCGATACATCCTCGCCCGCCCCGGCGCTCTCTGGCCGGGCGCTCCGCCGAGACCGTGGACCGCCTGCTCGACGCCGGTCTGGACGTGCTGCGCGAACAGGGCTACGACCAGTTGTCGATGCGGGAGGTGTGCCGGCGCGCCGGTCTCACCCACGCCACGGCCTACGGCTACTTCTCGGCGAAACAGCATCTGGTGGCCGAGGCGTACTGGCGCCGGATCCGCACCTGGTGTGCGCGGCCGGTCACCGGAGATACGCCGACGCAGCGGCTGGCGGCCGTGTTCATCGAGATGGGTGACCTGATGGCCGAGGAACCGGAACTGAGCCTGGCCGCCTCCGCCGCGATCCTCAGCCACGACCCCGACGTGTCGGCCCTGCGCACCCGCATCGGTGCCGCCCTGAGCGAGCGCGTCCGCACCGCCCTGGGCGACGCGTGCACCGGCGAGCTTCTCGACGCCCTGACCATCGCCGTCAGCGGGGCGATGATCCAGGCCGGGATGGGCTACTACAGCTACCGGGAGATGGCGAACCGGCTGACCTCGGTGGCGCGTCTGCTGCTGGCGGCCGGCGATCGCTGAGCCGATGCGCGCGATCCCGGCGAGGCGGCACGCGCGGGATGCGCGCGGGCCGGTCGCTCGCGGCGGCCGTCGCGCAAGTGCCACATTTTTGCCCGATGGGCCCGAGTTGCCGGTCTAGACTGCTGCGGATCAGCTGGTGAGATTCCTGAGGTCCTCGCACAAGGATTCTCGCACCGGTAACGAGCGACGGCCGGGCAACCCGGCCGGGTGCGAGGGTGAGTCGATGAATGGCGGCAAGACACTGCGGGCCTGGTGGAACGATCCGGTCGACTACTGCTGGCTGGTACGCAGCCTGACGGCCCGATCGGCGCTGGGTCCGCTGAAAGTGCTGGTCGGTGTCGCCGGGGCGATGATCGCGGCGATGGGAGCGGTGATCACGGGCTCACCGGTGGGACCGCCCGGCCATCCCGGCGTCGCGTCCGCGGTCGGAGTGTCGTGCGGGGTGCTGTGGGCACTGCGCTGGTGGCTGCTGCGCTGGCCCGGCAAAACCGAATCGCTGCTGCTGATCGGCGGCGCCGATGTGCTGTTCATCCTGGAATTCCTGCAGGTGCCGGATCGGGTGTTCGCGGCGATGGGCACGGTACTGCTCGTGGTCACCGGCAGCTACCTCGGCTTCTTCCACAATGCGCGGGTGCTGGCCGCGCATTCGGCGTGGTCGCTGCTGGCGGTGGTCGTGGTGTCGGTGCGCATCGCCACCGGCGGCGGGCAACTGCGCCTGGCGCTCGCGGTCGGGCTGCTGCTGTTCGTGTCGGTGGTCAGTGCCCTGCCCGCGTTGCAGATCCTCTACTGGCTGCTGCGCACCGAATCGCTGTCGGACCCGCTCACCGAACTGCTGAATCGCCGCGGCCTCGAGATTCGGCTCCCGCTCCTGGTCGACCGGCACCCGGCGATCAGCGTCATGACCTTCGACCTCGACAAATTCAAAAGCGTCAACGACACCTGGGGTCACCGCGTCGGTGACACCGTGCTGGCGCGAACCGCCCGGCGCCTGCACGAGGCGGCGGGACGCTCCGCGGTGGTGGCTCGCACGGGCGGAGAGGAATTCGTGGTCGCCGCGCCGATCGCCGCCGATCTCGCTCGCGCGGAGGCCGAGCGCCTGCGCCGCACGGTCGCCGAACCGTCGGACACCACGGTCGAGGTCACCGCGAGCGTCGGTGTCGCCGTCTACGACGCCAGAATCTGCCCGCAATGTCCGCGACCGACCCCGGACCGGCTGCTGCAGTCCGCCGACGCCGCCATGTACCGGGCCAAACAGGCCGGGGGAAATCTGGTGGTGCTCGACGATCTCACCCCGCCGCCGGATCACCACCGGGCAACCGGATCACCCGTCCGCGGGTGATGTCACACCCGGGCGGTTCGGGGACTCTGTGGTGGCAGACGATCGAACGGCCGAGGAGGTTCACCATGGCGTCGACGCCGCAGCATGCCGCCGGCGACGAGCTCACCGATCGGTTTCTCGCCTACCGCGAGCTGCTGTTCTCGGTGGTTTACACCATGCTCGGCAGTGTCGCCGACACCGAGGACGTGCTGCAGGACGTGTGGCTCGCGTGGGCCGGGCGGCATCGCGATCCCGGCGCCGAGCCGGTCGAGAACCCCCGCGCCTACCTCGTCCGGGTCGCGGCCAACGCCGCGCTGGCCAAGCGGGCCGAGGTGAACCGACGCCGCGAGACCTACGTCGGCCAGTGGTTGCCCGAACCGCTGGTGTCCGGGGAGGAGGCGAGCGCCGGCGTCGAACGAGCGGAGTCGCTGTCGATGGCGTTGCTGGTGGTGCTCGAGACGCTGTCACCGCTCGAGCGGGCCGTCTTCGTCCTGCACGACGTGTTCGGCTTCGGTCATCCCGAGATCGCGCGGATTCTGGATCGCAATCCGGCGGCCGTGCGCCAGCTCGCGGCCCGCGCTCGCCGCCATGTGCACGCCCGGCGTCCGCGCCATCGCGCCGCCCCCGCGGTGCACGCCGAGGTCACCGAACGATTCGCGCGTGCGGCACTCGGTGGTGACCTCCCCGCGCTGCTCGAGGTTCTCGCACCCGAGGTGACGCTGTGGACCGACGGCGGCGGCAAGGGACCGGCCACGAGCCTGCAACCGGTGCACGGCCGCGACGCGGTGGCCGCACTGTTCGTCTCCGTCGCCGCCACCGTGCCGGCCGGGCTGGATCTGCGCTACCGCCGAGCCGGGGCGGATCCGTGTGCCCTGGTGTTCACCGGTCGCAGCCCGCTCGCGGTGGTCGTGGTGGACCTCGAACCGGAAGGCGGCCGGATCACCGCGATCTACTCGATCACCAACCCGGACAAGCTGAACGGCGTCCGGTGACCGCGATGTCACACACGCGACCCGCCACACCTCTTCGGTAGCGACCGGAGCGGTTCCGGGAAATGAGTGAGGAGATCGCTGTGACCATCGCGAACAACACCGAGGCCCTGCTCGTCCGCCACGACGACGCCGAAACACTCGACACCATGGGCGTCCGGCTGTATGCCGATCACGACACGACCGGCGGGGTGCTCAGCGCGAACCGGGCGTTCCTGCCGGCCGGCGCCGACGGGCCGCCGCCGCACTATCATTCGACCTCGGCCGAACTGTTCTACCTGCTCGGCGGACGGCTGCGGGTGCTCGCCGGAGACGAGATCCACGAGATCGGCGCGGGAGATTTCCTGCTGATCCCGCCGCACACCACCCACGCCTGGGCGGCTCCCGCGACCTCGGCGGCGGATGTGCTGATCGTGTTCACCCCCGGGATCGAGCGGTTCGACTACTTCCGGCTCGGCGACCGCATCCGCCGGGGACTGGCCGATCCGGCCGAAATATTGGACACCCAAGAGCGATTCGACAACCACTTCGTCGACAGCCCGATCTGGCGGCAGGCCACCCGCGGCGACGAACGCCCCGCACTCGATCACGACCAGCACCGCGGCGACTTCCTCACCGCCGACGTCTTCCACATACGGTCCGGCGGTGAGTGACCGGCCGGTGTGAATCCGCGGCGGGCGGTGTGGGAGCAACCCCTTCGCAAATGCCTCGATGCCTGCGAGGATACGAAGTATCGAGGGAGCCGTAGCGAAGGGAGCAACGCCGATGACGAGCAGTGGGCACACCACCCATCCCGGACACGAGCACACCCACGGCGAGGGCTGCGGGCACGTCGCGGTGCCGCACGGCGACCACGTCGACTACCTGCACGACGGCCATATCCACCGAGTGCACGGGGACCACGTCGACGAATGCGAACCGAGCGGGCACACCGAACACGCCGGACACGAGCACGTGCACGGCGAAGGCTGCGGGCACGTCGCCATCCCGCACGGCGATCATGTCGACTATCTCCACGACGGGCATCGGCACGCGCCCCACGACGGCCACTACGACGAACACTGACAGCGACACCCGCTACCGGCTGTTCGGCGAAAGCCCACGGCGCCGGCGTGTTTCAGCAGTCGTCCGGTTTCGATGCCCGGAGCGAGAACAGCAACGGAACCCGCGGCTGCCCGGGCGGCAGACGGTA
This sequence comes from Nocardia sp. 852002-20019_SCH5090214, assembly GCF_001665865.1. NCBI lineage: Bacteria > Bacillati > Actinomycetota > Actinomycetes > Mycobacteriales > Nocardiaceae > Nocardia > Nocardia sp. 852002-20019_SCH5090214. The sequence goes on from NZ_LZMK01000037.1 coordinate 24,236, forward strand.
CCGGCCGCCGTCCCCGACCAGGTTGCGGAACCGCGGATACAGGGTGAAGTCGTGTTCGTGGAGGAACTCCAGGCGCAACCCGGCACCGGCGAGTGCGCTGATGATGTCGCCGATGCCGTGCTGCCACTGCACTGTCATGTTCGCAGTGGTCGCCGCGTCCGGGTCGGTGTAGGTGCCGGGCTCGTCGAACACCTGCGGCGCGGGATCGAAATAGTCGTAGGCGACGGTGCGGCCGTCGGCCTCGGCGAGAATGTCGCCGAACGGGTGGAATTCGGTCAGGTAGACGAAGCCGCCCGGCGTGAGCAACTCGGCCACCACCGACGCCCAGCGCACCAGATCCGGCAACCAGACCAGGGCGCCGACACCGGTGTAGACGATGTCGTAGCGGTCGCGGTCCAGTGCCGTCACCGCGTCGTAGACGTTGGCGGTCACGAACCGCGCGCCGGTGATACCGATGCGGGCGGCCAGGTCGGTCGCGGTGCGGACAGCGGGCTCGGAGAAGTCCACGCCGGTGACGCTCGCACCGCGACGCGCCCACGCCAAGGTATCGGTGCCGATATGACATTGCAGGTGCAGCAGGCGTTTTCCGCGCACGTCGCCGACCTCGTCGGGTTCGAAGTCGCGCAGCGCTTCGGCGCCGGAGACGAAACCGTCCAGATCGTAGAACTCGCTCGTGACGTGAATCGGTACGCGCTCGTCCCAATTGGCGCGGTTGAGTTCCACCCACTTGCCGGCTTGCGCGTCGATGCTCACGCCGCGCGACGTTAGCCCGGCTGAGGCACCGCCTCCACCGATTTTCCGCCCGAGCTCAGCCGGTGTGGATCGACAAGGCGATGAGCATCGCCGTGCGTTTGGCCGGATCATCCGGGTCGAGAAAGTCCAGCTCGCGCATGCGCCGCATCCGATGACGCACGGTATTGGGGTGCACGGCCAGGGTGCGGGCTGCGGTGGCGGGATCGCCGTGGGCTTCGAGCCAGGCCTTCAACGTGGGCAGGTACTGGGTGCCGGCCCGCTCGTCGATCTCGGCCAGCTGGGCGACGGGATCTCGGGACGGGAGCCGGCCGGTGGAGGCCATCGAGCGCAGGCGCTGGATCAGGACCCGGTCCCAGGCGGTGTCGTAGCAGGCCGGTTCCGGGGTGGCGGTCGCCGGCAGTGCCATGCACTCGTCGGCCTCCTGGCGGCTCGCGGGCAGCTCCCGCGCGTCGGCGGTGCCGCCGATTCCGGCGACCACGGTCATGTGCGCGGGCAGGCTCGCGGCGATGTCGGCGATCCACCGGTACGCCGGCGCCGGGTCCTCACCGGCCGGCAGCAGCGTGTAGACGGTATTGCCGAACAGCGTGCTGCGACCCACGCGCGACCAGCCGAAACCGGTGGTGGCGCGCTCGAACGCGAGCAGGATGCCGGCGTTGCGTTCCTGCTCGGCGTGGGCCTGCAACGCGATGACACGCAGATCGCGCGCCGGGATGCCGAGCTTGCCGATCGCGGCCTCCGCGTCGGGACTGCCTTCGATCAGTTCGATGACCAGCTCCGACTCGACCTGCCGTTCCAGATCGGCACTGACGCGCGACCGCAGCAGATGCAGCGCGACGGTGTGCGCGCCCTCCTGCAGGATTCTGGCCCGATCCGCCGAGAGCGGCTCACGCCCGGACACCCACACCGAACCCAGCAGCTCCCGGCCCGCGCGCACCGCGGCCACGGTGCGCCCGTGCAACCCGTGCTCGGGCGCGGGCGGGATGTAGCGCGGCGCGTCGGAGCGCGCGAGATGGGCGAAAATGCCCTGCTCCTCGAAGAATCGGCGTACCCGATCGGGCATGCGGCGGCCCAGAATGGTGTCCGAGCGCACCGGGTCGGTGTCGTGGTGCGCGGTCGAGTAGGCCATCACGCGCGAGAGCTGATCCTCGATCGTGACCGGCCCGTCCAGGGACGCCGAAATGGTGTCGGCCAGGGCGAACAGGTCGCTGGGACCGCGCCCGGATTCGGTTTCGCGGCCCTCGAGCACGAGCCCGTAGACCACCGAGGCGATCTGGCTCCAGGACACGCTCGGATCGACCGTCATCAGAGCCGGGCCGCGATCGTCGAGCAGCTGCCGGATCCGGGCGTCCGGTGTCTCGGAGGTGCGGGCCACGATCACGCCGGCGCGGGCGTCGATGCCCAGGGCGAGCGCTTCGGCCAGGTCGGCCGCGCCGACGGCGAGGAACACGTCACCGGTGGCCGCGTGCGGGCGAATCGGATCGTGGACCGCGACGCTGTGGATCTCGACGGTGCGGTCCACGACGGTGCCGTGCAGGCGGGCGCCGTAGCGGCTCACGATATTGATCAACCGATCCAGTTTCACCATCGGCGCAGATCACCGCTCCTTCCTGGACAGCGGGGCGAGCGCCACGCTGTTCGCCACTGACAATCTGTGCGATCGAGATTGTTTTCTGCTGACAATGTAGCCGGTGTGCCGGCGGGTCACTCTGGAGATGGACCTCGGTGCGGCGGATGTGGTGCCGTCCGGGGTCCGGGGTGTTGTCGGCAGTGGACGAAGAGAATGAGATGACCGGAACGGAAGGCGTCTGGTTGACGCAGGACGCGTACGAGCGGCTACGGCGGGAATTACTGGAGTTGCGGTCGGCGCAGCACGGTCCCGGGGACGAGGACGGACAGTCCGCGGCCGGGCGGCGGTTGCGCCGGCTGGAGTTGGAGGAGTTGCTGGATCGTGCCGTGGTCGGGCAGGCGCCCGCCGACGACGGCATCGCCGAACCCGGGATGGTGCTGACCGTCCGGTTCGACGACGAGCAGACCGAAACCTTCCTGCTGGGCCGGCGCGACGGTGCCGACACCGAGGAGCTGGAGGTCTATTCGCCCGAGTCGCCGCTGGGCAGCGCGCTCACCGGTGCCCGGCCCGGGCAGGTGTGCTCGTACCGGATTCCCAGCGGGGCGTCGGTGAACGTGACATTGCTCGAGGCGGTCCCCTACGGCATGCACCTGCGACGGCGTTGATCGCGGTCGGCCGCGGCGGACTGGGCCGGAAAGTGAGGTCGTGAAATGGATTGGCCACATCTGCTCAGGTTCGTCGGTGTCACCGTCGCGTTCTCGGCACTGGTACTGCTGGTTCTGGTGCCGCGGAAGGTGACGCGCCGACTGTGCTCGCACTGCGGGCACTCCAATATCGTGCACGACCCGGTATCGGGCCGCTGCCGCAGCGCCGTGGACGCCGGAGTCCTGGTCTCGCGCGACGGCGGCGCCGGGCCGGCGGCCGAGCGCTGCCGATGCCAGGACTATCGCGGCGAACGGTGACCGGCCTCAGGAGGGGGTGCGGCCCGGTTGCCGGCGTCCGGCGAGGAAGTAGGCGATCGGCACCGTACCCGCCGAGTTGAGCAGTGTCACCGCGGTCGCCCACCGCAGTTTCGACCCCCGGATCTCCGCGGCCGGCCGGCGCGCGATATCGATCAGCGCCGCGATTTTCAAGATCCCTTCGACCACCGTCGCGGCCACGATCAGCCGCCGTGTCCGCTCGTCCAGCTCGCTCCACCGTTTCCTCGCCACGAGCACCCCTTTCCGGTTCCGCCACATTTTGATCACCTCATAGTGCACGGCGGGCAACCGCCGATCCAGGGCCGAAGGGCCTCGCGTTTCGCCGCACCCGGGTAGGGTCGGTCCGGCGGCCGTGGCCGCGTCATCGGCGAGAATCCCCGATGGCCGTGCACTGAATATCGAAGCGCGACAAGCATTTTCGTCCGAGGCGGATTATCGGTCCGTGCCGGCGCGGCGAAAGGTGAATCGATGTGCCGATTGTTCGGGCTCAGCGCGGCACCGCAGCGGGTGCACGCGACATTCTGGTTGCTGGAGGCCTCCGACAGCCTGGCGCGGCAGAGCCGCCGCGAACCCGACGGCACCGGGCTGGGCACCTTCGAACCCGACGGCCGGCCCCTGGTGCGCAAGCAGCCCATCGCCGCCTACGACGACAAGCAGTTCGTGCGCGAGGCCATGGAGTGCGAATCGGCGACCTTCCTCGCCCACGTGCGCTACGCCTCCACCGGGGCGACGGTCGCGGCCAACACCCACCCGTTCGAGCAACACGGGCGGCTGTTCGCCCACAACGGTGTCGTCGGAGGTCTGCCGGAACTGGAACGCGCGCTGGGTGACTACCGCGATCTGGTCGCCGGGCAAACCGATTCCGAACGGGTCTTCGCGCTCGTCACCCGATGCATCGACGAACACGACGGCGATGTCGTCGCCGGGATCGGCGCGGCGGTCGGGTGGATCGCCGACAACCTGCCGGTGTTCGCGCTGAACTTCGTGCTCACCACCGCGCAGGATCTGTGGGCCCTGCGCTATCCCGACACCCACGACCTGTTCGTCCTCGAACGCGCCGCGGGCGGACCCGGCGGCGGCAAACACCTCGACCACGCCGGCACCGGCCCTATCCGCGCCCACTCCCCCGCGCTGGCCGACCATCCGGCCGTGGTCATCGCCACCGAACGCATGGACAGCGATCCCGGCTGGTGTGAGCTGCCGGTGGGCCGGTTGCTGCACGTGGGACCCGATCTGGTGACCGCCCGCCACACCGTCGTCGACCACGCGCCGCGGCACCGGCTCACTCTCGCCGATCTCGGCGAGCACGCCGCGGCCTCACAACGGGCCACCACCTGAGACAAACGTCTGTAACAGGTTCTATTTCCCGTGTTACTGTCACTGCCATGAGACGGGCAGCCGGCACGACCGCACGCAGTGGTGGGGTCCGCTGATGGTGGATTCGCGTACGCCGGTCGTCGTGGGCGTCGGACAGGCCATCGACCGCATCGACAGTTCCGAATACCGGCAGATGTCGTCGGTCGACCTCGCCGCCGCGGCCGCCCGCGCCGCCCTCGAGGACACCGAGGTCCGCTACGCCGACGCCGCCGCGAGCGTCGAACTCATCGCCGGGGTGCGCCAATTCGAAATCTCGGCGCCGGTGCGCGCCCCGCTCGGCCGCTCCGACAACTACCCGCGCTCGGTGGCGCGGCGACTGGGCATCGACCCGGCCCGCGCCGTGCTCGAGGTGGTCGGCGGGCAGGGGCCGCAACATCTGCTCACCGAGTTCGCCGCCGACATCGCCGCCGGGCGACTGGAATCGGTGCTCATCACCGGATCGGACGCGATCTCGACCGAGCGCCACTACGCCGGGCGAGACGACCGACCCGACTTCACCGAAACCGCCGCCGGCCAGCTCGAGGACCGCGGCTTCGGATACGAATCGTTCGTCGACGACAACCTGATCGCCCACGCCGTCATGGGCGCACCCACCCAGTACGGCCTGCTCGAGAACGCCCGCCGCGCGCGCGTGGGCGCGACACCGCAGCAGTATCGCCTGGAAATGGGAAAACTGCTGGCGCCGTTCACTTCCGTGGCCGCCAAGAATCCTCTCGCCGCCGCACCGGTCGAGCGCAGCGCCGAGGAACTGGCGACCGTCACCGACTCGAACCGGATGATCTGCGACCCGTTTCCACGCCTGATGGTGGCCCGCGATCTGGTCAACCTCGGCGCCGCGGCCGTGGTGATGTCGCTGGGCAAAGCCCGCCGGCTCGGCGTCCCCGACGACAAACTGGTGTATCTGCGCGGCCACGCCGACCTCGAGGAGCAGACCCTGCTCGCCCGCCCCGACCTCGGCGCCGCGCCCACCGCGTGGACGGCGGCGCGAGAAGCGTTGCGGGTGGCCGGAATCGGGCTCGACGACCTCACCACCCTCGATCTCTACAGCTGCTTCCCCGTCGCGGTGTTCAACTTCTGCGACGGCACCGGACTGGCCACCGACGACCCGCGCGGGCTCACCGTGACCGGCGGGCTGCCGTTCTTCGGCGGCCCCGGAAACAACTACTCGATGCACGCGATCGCCGAGACCGTGGCCCGGATGCGTGACCAGCCGGGCGCTTTCGGCCTGGTGGGCGCCAACGGCGGCATCATGAGCAAATACTCGGTCGGGGTGTATTCGACCACGCCGGCGCCCTGGGAGCCCGACCGCAGCGCACACCTGCAGCGCGCCGTGGCGTCGGCCCCGCAGGTGCCCAGCCGGGCGCGCGCCGACGGGCCGGCCCGGATCGAAACCTACACCGTGCGCCACGCATTCGAGCCGCGCACCGGACTGGTCGTCGGGCGCCTGCACGCCGACGACAGCCGGTTCCTGGCGATCATGGCGCCGGAAAGCCTTGCCGCGGTGGACGATCCGATCGGCCGCGACATCCTCGTCACGTCGAGCGAGAAGGGCAACACCGCGGTCATGGTGCCGTGACCGGCCGCGGACGCGGGAACGGAGAGATTGATGGGGTTCGTCCAGCCGGAACTGCCGGTCGTCGATCAACAGCAGTGGGAGAACAGCGGCCGCAGTGAGCGCATCCGGCTCATGGCGCGGCACTGGGCCGAGGTCGGCTTCGGCACACCGGTGGTGCTGCATCTGTTCTACGTCGTCAAGATCTGCCTCTACATCCTCGGTGGCTGGCTGTTCGCGCTGAGCACCAGCGGCATCGACGGATTCACCGATGTGGGCAGCTGGTGGTCGGAACCGATCGTGTTCGAAAAGGCCGTGCTCTACACGATGCTGTTCGAGGTGATCGGGCTCGGCTGCGGATTCGGGCCGCTCAACAACCGCTACTTCCCGCCGATGGGATCGATCCTGTACTGGCTGCGGCCCGGAACGATCCGGCTCCCACCGTGGCCGCGCGTGGTCCCGCTCACCCGCGGCACCGCCCGCACCCCGGTCGACGCCGCGCTCTACGCGCTGCTGCTGGTGGTGCTGCTGTGGGCGCTGCTGTCCGACGGCACCGGCCCGATCCCCGCCCTCGACACCACCGTCGGACTGTTGCCGGCCTGGCAGGTCGGCCTCGTCGTCGCCGTGCTGGCGGTGCTGGGACTGCGCGACAAGGTGATCTTCCTGGCCGCGCGCGGCGAGGTCTACGGCTCGCTGGCGGTGGCGTTCCTGTTCGGAGGCGCCGATGCGATCCTGGCCGCCAAACTCGTCTTCGTCGTCATCTGGATGGGTGCGGCGACCTCGAAACTGAACCGGCACTTCCCGTTCGTGGTCTCGACCATGATGTCCAACAGCCCGATCGTGCGCCCGCGATGGCTGAAGCGCCGCTTCTTCGCCGACTTCCCCGACGACCTGCGGCCCGGCTGGTTGTCGCGATTCGTCGCCCACAGCGGCACCGCGGTCGAGATGTGCGCGCCGATCGTGCTGTTCTTCTCCCACGGCGGCCGGCCCACCGCGGTGGCGGCGGTGATCCTGCTGTGCTTCCACCTGGCGATCCTGACCGCCATCCCGATGGGCGTACCGCTCGAGTGGAACGTGTTCATGATGTTCGGGCTCGGGGTGCTGTTCGTCGCCCACGCCGACATCGGCTTCGCCGACGCCACGCATCCCTGGCTGCCGGTGCTGCTGTTCGCGGTCCTCGTCGCGATCGTGATCACCGGCAACCTGCTGCCCTCCCGGATCTCGTTCCTGCCCGGGATGCGCTACTACGCCGGCAACTGGGACACCACGGTGTGGTGCGTCAAACCCTCGGCGGCGCAGAAGATCGACCGCAACATCGTCGCGATCGCGAGCATGCCGCAGGCGCAGATGGAGCGCTACTACGGCAAGGACCGGGCCCAGATCCCGCTGTATCTGGGCTACGCCTTCCGCGCCATGAACACCCACGGCCGCGCCCTGTTCACCCTCGTGCACCGCGCCATGCCCGCCGGCCGCGAGGACGAATACACCATCACCGACGGTGAACGCATCTGCAGCACCGCCATCGGCTGGAACTTCGGCGACGGGCACATGCACAACGAACAACTCATCGCCGCCCTGCAGCAACGCTGCCACTTCGAACCCGGCGAAGTGCGGGTCGTGCTGCTCGACGCCCAGCCCATCCACACCCAGGTCCAGGCCTACCGCCTCGTCGACGCCGCCACCGGCGAATTCGAAAGGGGCACAGTCCGAGTCGCCGACATGGTGGAAAGCCAGCCGTGGGCCGACAACCTCCCCGTCCACGTCACCAGCACCGCGGGCCCGGCCGTCACGGATTCGCACCCAGCTCCCTGACGACCTCCTCGGCGACGGATCGATCGGCATCAGAACGTCGGAATGGCCTTGGACGGAGTCAGTTTGCTGGTCCCCAGCCAGTACTCGGGCAAGGCCATCTTCCGCAGAATCTCCGACGCGGCCGGCAGATCCTCCGCCTGTGCGGCCGCGAGATAGCTGCGGCTGAGATGCACATTGATGAAGCGGTTCATCAATGCCGCGCGCTCGGGTTCGACGGTGCCGGTGATTCCGGGCAGCGTGGTCGCCGAACCGGTGGCGACCTGGTTGATTCGTTCGATCACCGGCTTGCTCGGGTTGGCGAAGTAGGCGCGCAACAACGCCTGCTCCTCGGCGTCGAAACTGCTGAACCGCAACTGCGGGTCGGCGAACCGGCGGTTGGCCAGCCGGTGGGCCGTGCGTTGGAACAACGCCACGTTCGCCGGTGTGCGCCCGAGTTTGAGGACGTTCATCGAGGCGATCGCCTGGCCGAGATGTTTGTCTCCGTCCCACATGTTGGGGCCCCAGCTGGTGCGGTAGTTGTAGGCGCGAATGGCATCCAGACGCATCTGCTTGTCGGTGAAACCGGCGCTGGTCAGGGCGGAATCGGCGTCACCGAGGCCGCCGCCGCGGTCGACGACGCGATCCACCGCGACCGCGGCGCCCAGCGGCGTGTGGCCGTATTCGCCGGCAGCCGAGCGAGCCGAGTCGATGATCTGTTCCCTGGTCCGGTTGTAGTTCAGGATCCAGCCTCGGCGCCCCGACTCCGCGGCGATGCGCATATTGGCCGTCTCCGCGTCCTGCCGCAGCCGCGAGCGCGAGCTGAGCGGAAAACGCCTGCGCCCCATCATGTATTCGGCCACCGGGTTCGCGTTGACGGTATTGATCGCCGCCAGCGCGGTGAGCAGCCGCTCCGAACCCGAGGGCGCGCCCGCGGCCGTCGCCGCAGCCGCACCACCGGCACCGGCCTGCCCGCCCGCGAGAACCGAACCGATCCGCGCCACAGCCTGATTGCCGCGCGCGGCGACGTTCTTGCCCACTCGGCGCAACAACACCACGCCGACGACCATCACCGCACCGCCGACGAAGATCACCTCCATCCCCTGGCCGGGGGTCTGCCGGAACAGATCGTCGAGCACCAGCGCGTACACACCGAGATAGATGGTGAACGCGACCATCTTGCCCGCCGAGACGAACGCGTCGACCAGATTGCGGACCAGGAAGGTCTGCGTCGGCCCGTAGACGAAACCGCCTGCCGCGAAACCGAATATCGCCATGAACGCGTGATAGATCGCCTCGGCCGCCGCCACCACGATCTTGCCCGACAGATACACCCCGAACAGCAGCAGCACCGCCGCGAACAGCAACAGCAGCAGACCGGTGCAGACCTGCCCGGCATTGGGGTTCTGAGATTTGGTGTAGGCCGCGGTATCGCCGCAGCGCTGCATGCCGCTCGCGACACGGGCGTCACTGCCCGCCGCGACTCCTGCCGACCATTCGGCCCGGCACGCCGGTGAGCGATCGACGACATGCCCGAAATTCCAGACCTGCAACGGGTGGCGCACGAAATTGTCGGCCAGCGTGTTCTCCATCGTGGCAATCACCGATTGGGGATTGGGATTCGCATCGCCGTTCAGCCCGGCCGCCACCGCGACTCCCACATCGCGGCCCTCGGCGAGCAGCCCGTGGGGCGACAGCACATCGGCCATCGGATGCGCGAGATAGCCGACCCCGAACAGCGCGACCGCCAGCATCGTCAGCACCTGCAGCGTGGCCTTGCTGAACAGCCCCCGCAGGACGAACCACGCGACGAAGAACGCGCCGACACTGGCGGCCACCGTCATGACCATCGGGGTGCCGATCTGTCCGGCGAGGGTATCGGCGACCTCGGTCAGCGGCACCGAGACCAATTGCAGCCAGCGAAAACTGATCGCGTACCCGATCAGCCAGATCGCGGTGACAGCGATCGCCATGAAACCGGCGAACTCCAAATCCAGCACCGTCGACAGCGCGGTGTTCCCAGGGTGCAGCAGGCTGCCGTGGTTGGTGGCGAAGACGTAGTCCGAGACCGCTGTTCCGGACGAATCCCGCACGTCCATCCAGCCGATCGCATCGATTGTCGAGGCACCCGCGGCGTCGGTCCGCGACTGCGCGCTCGCTACCGCACCCACACCGATCGGCGCGACGAACAGCAACAGGACCGTCAGCAGCAGCCACGCCGCGACCCGTCGTCCCCGGCTCGCGCCGAGACACCGCGCCCAGCGCCCGGCCACGACTGCGGGCCGCCACCGCGCCGTATCCCAGAAATCGCCCTCCGCACCGCTTCGCTCCGGAGCCCTGACACTCGTCACACCACTATCCCGTCGAAACCGAAACCAGGACCGGCGGAACCACGCGCCGGCGCCGCCACATGCCGACAGCGCATCGACGTGCTCGCCGGCGCTGATGATCACCGGGCACTGTACGGCCGGGCGGGAAGGCCGTAACCCGTTGCGCTCGAGGTGATTCCATCGACCCGCTCGGCGCGGCGACTACTGTGCACCACCGACCGCCGGGCCTGCCCGCCGACACCGGGGTGATCACCCGCCTGCGCCGGAGGTGGTGACGCCTCGGGACCGCCGCCCGGTGGATATGGTGAGTCATGTCTTTCCAGCCGACCCGGTGGACTCCCCCGCCGGCGCCCGCCCGGGCGCGCGCCCCGCACAGCGATCCGCCCATGCCCGACCTGCGGCTGCTCGAACTGCCCGGGGACGGTCCCGAGGATGTGGTGCTCGCACCCGACGGGCGGGTCGTCACCGGCATCGCCGACGGCGCCGTCCTCGCGGTCGACCCGGCCACCGGTGCGGTCGAGCAGATCGCCCACACCGGCGGGCGGCCGCTGGGCCTGCACGCCGAGGCCGACGGATCGCTGCTGATCTGCGACGCCGAGCGCGGACTGCTGCGCCTGGACCGCCCGCACGGCACCGTGGAAACCCTGTGCGACCGGGTCGACGGCGTAGCGCTGAACTTCGCCAGCAACGTCGTCGCCGACACCGACGGCACCGTGTACTTCTCCGAATCCAGCCGCCGCTACCCGCTCGACGACTACATGGGCGACATCCTCGAACACTCCGGCACCGGCCGGCTGTTCCGCCGCTGCCCCGACGGCCGGGTCGAAACCCTGGTCGACGGACTGCAATTCGCCAACGGGATCGTCCTGGCCTCCGACCGCTCCTGTGTGCTGGTCGCCGAAACGGGCGGCTACCGCATCGCCCGCCACCACCTCACCGGCCCCCGCGCCGGCGAGACCGACCATCTGGTGGAGAACCTGCCCGGCTGCCCGGACAATCTCGGCCTCGGCAGCGACGGCCTCGTCTGGGCCGCGCTCGTCACACCGCGAAACCCGGTGCTGGACACGTTGCTTCCGCTGCCCGGTGTGCTGCGCCGCTTCGTGCGCGCCATCCCACCGGCCCTGCAGCCCAAACCGGCCCGCACCGTCTGGGTACAGGCCTACGACTTCGACGGCACCCTCGTCCACGACCTGCAACGCGAACCCGACCGGTACGCGATGGTCACCGGCGTCGCCGAAACCGACGGGACCCTGTACCTGGGCAGCCTCAGCGAACCGGCGATCGCGGTGGTGCGCCTGCCGTCATGAGACGGCCGAGGCGACAACCGTTGTGCCGCAGCCGGTTTCACTGGCGCCGCAGTGTTCCCGTGATGGCGCCGATCGGGCCGGTCATCGAATAGGCGACGGTGTGGTCCGGGTTCAGGGTGAGGGTGGAGGACTGGCCGTCGTCCATGCAGGTCGCGCCCGAGACCAAGCGGGCCCGCAGCGTGATCGCAGAATCGCTCGCCGAGGTGAGGGTTTCGGCGCGCCGGCAGGTGAGACCACTGGTCCGGCCGGTATTGCTCGCCGTACCCAGTTCCGTGCCCACCGCGCCCGCGCGCAGGGTGACGACGATGTCGTAGGTGGCCAGCCCGTCGGTGGCGGTGCCCTTCCAGGTGCCCGCGTAATCGGCGGGCAGCGCCGCCAACTCGCTTCCCGCGACTGTCGTCTCGGCGGCGGTGGCCTCCGGAGCCGACGTGTCCTCGGTCTCGACCGAGGTTTCGGTACCGGGAGCAGACGCCGGCCGATCCGATGACGCGCTGCGGAAGGCGAGCGTGGCACTGATCACCGCCGCCGCCACCAACACCACGGCCAGGCATCCGATCATCACCAACCGGCGCCGCGACGAATTGCTGTGTGCGGGAGGGCTTTCAGCGTGTGCGCCGGCCTGGGTGTAGCCGTGGGGATCCCATGGTGCGGACGGTTGCGACGGCGCGCCGGGCCACGAACCCGTCCGCCCGGGCATACCGGTGTTCGGGAAGTGGCCGGGGGTGAAGGTCGATGACCGGCCCGCATCGCCCGGAAGCGATCGCCGTACGGTCGGCGGTGACGCCTCGGTCGGCGGCACGGGCGTGTGCGGGTGCCCTACGGCGCCGGAGCCGATCAGCGTGGAGGGAAGGTCGGGCGCGCTCTGCGGCGTGACCGGCGGAACGTTCGGCACCGGACCGTAATCCAGATCCAGCAGCATCACCGCCTGACGGCTGATCGCCTCCAGGATCGGTCCCGGCAACCACCCCGACCGGGCGTCACCCAATGCCACACACTGCCTTTCGACCTCGGCTGGCGTCGGGCGATTACCGGGTTGTTTGTCCAGGCATGCTCCCGCGAGCGGACGCAACGCCGCCGGCAGGCCATCAAGGCGCGCCGGTTCCTGCATCACCCGCCACAGCATCGGGATCGAATCACCCGAACCGAACGGCCCACTGCCGCTGGCGGCATACACCAGCACCCCGCCGAGGGCGAACACATCGACCGCCGGCCCCACCGGCGCATCGCCCGAAATATGTTCCGGCGCCATATAACCCGGCGAACCGATCACCTTGCCGGTCGTGGTCAGCGTGCCGTCGTCGTCGGCGGCGCGGGCGATACCGAAATCGATCAGCCGCGGCCCGTCGAGAGTCAGCAGCACATTGGACGGTTTCAGATCGCGGTGCACCACCCCGGCCGCGTGCACATCGGCCAGCGCCCGCGCCAGGCCCGCGGCCAGAGGAACCAGCGCCGATTCCGGCAACGGCCCGAACGAGTCCACGGCCTCGCGCAACGACAACCCCGCCACGTACCCGGTGGCCAGCCACGGCCGCTCCGCCTCCACATCGGCGTCCAACACCGGCACCGCATGCGCGCCCGTCACCCGCCGCGCGGCGGCCACCTCCCGCCGGAACCGGGTGCGGAACTCGGGATCATCCGACAGATCCGGTCGCACCACCTTCACCGCGACGGTGCGGCCACCGGCGTTGCGGCCCAGATAGACTCGGCCCATTCCGCCGGAGCCGAGTACCCCGAGCAGACGGTAGGGGCCGATGGTCGCCGGATCACCGGACTCCAGTGGGAGCATCTGGACTCGTCGTTCCTTCCCGGCCGTGCCCTGCCGCGTGCGGGCTCGCTCGATCACACACGAGCGCGGCATCCGCCGCAAGCGGTGGACCTAGGCAAGCTCCGGAAGCTCTAGCTGGGCTGCGGAACCGGTTCCTCGTCGGCCGCGTCGGGAACCTCGGTGCCGGCCAGCGAGACGCCCGCGGTCTCGCGCAGGAAGAACCAGGCCACCAGGCCGACCAGGCACGCGCCCACCATGTAGTAGGCGGGGAACAGATGCCAGCCGGTGGCGTCGATGACCGACTCGTTGATCAGCGGTGCGGTACCGCCGAACGCGGCGGTGGAGATGTTGTAGCCCAACGCGAATCCCGCGTACCGCACCTGCGTCGGGAAGATCGCCGGGAAGGTCGCCGAGATCGTGGACAGCTGGGGAACGTAGAGCAGGCCCAGCACGACGAAGCCGACGATCGCCCACACCGCGCCCTGAGCCATCAGCCAGTACATGGGGATGGCCAGGATCGCCAGCCCCACCAGCGACACCAGCCACATCGGCCGCCGACCCACCCGGTCGGAGACCGCACCCGACACCGGCAGCACCAGCGCCATCACGATCTGGCCGACCAGCACCATCGCCGTGGTCTCGGAATCGCCCATGCCCAGTGTGTTGTGCAGATAGGTCGGCTGATACGCCAGCAGCGTGTAGTTGACGACGTTGAGTGCGACCACCAGTCCGGCGATGGTCAGCAGTTCGCGGCGGTAGTCGCGCAGCAGCACCCGCAGCCCGCCCTGGGCCTTCTGATGCTCGGCGACCTCGGTGAACACCGGCGATTCGTCGAGCTTGCTACGCAGATACCAGCCGATCAGGCCCAGCGGCACCGCCAGCAGGAACGGAATGCGCCAGCCCCACGATTGCATCGCGTCGTCGGAGAGCAGAACCTGCAGGATCAGTACCACCGTGGAGCCACCGACGAATCCGGACAGGGTGCCGAATTCGAGGAAGCTGCCGAGGAATCCGCGGCGGCGCTCATCGGTCGATTCCGCGATGTAGGTGGCCGCGCCACCGTATTCGCCGCCGGTCGAGAATCCCTGCACGACGCGCAGCAGGATCAGCAGGATCGGCGCGGCGATACCCACCGCCGAATGGGTGGGCAGGATGCCGATGCAGCCCGTGGCCGCGGCCATCAGCAGGATCGTGGTGGCCAGCACCAGTTTGCGGCCGACTCGGTCGCCGAGCGGGCCCCACACCATGCCGCCGATCGGGCGCAGCACGAAGGAGATGGCGAAACCGAGCAGCGTGCCCAGCGTGCCCAGCGAGCCGGGGAAGAACGCGTCGGTCAGATAGGAGGCGGTGGCCGCGTAGACGCCGTAGTCGTACCACTCGGTGGCGTTGCCCATGGCCGCGGCGGCCACCGAACGTCGTTGCTGGGCGTGCGGCAGGCTGGTGCTCACGCGCGCTCCTCCTCACCTGTTTTCGGTTGCTGCGCGCCCGGCCGCGATGCCGCGACGTGGGACACGAAACACTCGGGTACCCGGTGGGTGGTCCGGCAAACCGGACGCGGGCAGCGCGGCCGGCTCGGTCGGTGGGATCCACCTGCGATGATATCGGGGTGGGTGACTCCCCTCACAGCGCGACGCGGCCGGTGAACGGGAGTCATCGGCCGGTCCTGCGCCGGATTTGCCGGATTGCGTGTCTGATTTGCCGTTTTGTGCTGTCGTGCACGACATCCGGTCTGCGTGGCTGCGGTGGCGGCCCACGTACATTGACGCGGATATCGCTGGACTCCGGGATGCCCGGACAGATGCTCCCGAGGGGGATCACGTGACCGCCACCGCCACCGGACGACCGCGTTCGGCTTTGACGGACTGGTTGCTGCAGGGCGCCGACGAGGACCGCTACTCCCGCCATCCCGGCCCGATGGTGAAGCAGGCCGAAGAGCAGCATCAACGGTCGTGGTGGCAGGTGATGTGCCTGACCGGTGTCGACTACTTCTCCACCCTCGGCTATCAGCCCGGCATCGCCGCGCTGGCCGCCGGCGTGCTGTCCCCGCTGGCGACGCTGGTGCTGGTCGCGCTGACGTTGCTGGGCGCGCTGCCGGTGTATCGGCGAGTGGCCCGCGAATCTCCACACGGCGGCGGTTCGCTGGCCATGTTCGCCGATATCCTGCCCCGCTGGACCGGCAAACTGTTCATCCTCGTCCTGCTCGGATTCGCCGCCACCGACTTCGTGATCACCATGACGCTGTCGGCGGCCGACGGCGCCGCCCACATCGTCGAGAATCCGTTCGTGCCGCAGGCGCTGCACGGGCACGGGCTCGCGATCACCCTCACCCTGCTGGCACTGCTGGCCGCGATCTTTCTCAAAGGATTCGCCGAGGCGATCCGGATCGCGATCGGGCTGGTCGGGGTCTACCTGGCGCTGAACCTGGTGGTCGCTGTCGTCGGGGTGTGGAAGGTCGCCACCGCCTCGCACCTGGTCGTCGACTGGGGCCACGCCATGACCGCCCAGCACGGCAGCGTCTTCGCGATGGTGGGCATCTCGCTGCTCGTCTTCCCCAAACTCGCGCTCGGACTCTCGGGTTTCGAAACGGGTGTGGCGGTGATGCCGCAGATCAAAGGCGGCCCCGGCGACACCGAGGAGCATCCGGAGCAGCGGATCGGCGGCGCGCGCAAACTGCTGACCACGGCCGCGCTGATCATGAGCGCATTCCTCATCGTCACCAGCTTCATCACCGTGGTGCTGATCCCGGAACGCGAATTCGAATCCGGCGGATCGGCCAACGGCCGCGCGCTGGCCTATCTGGCCCACGAGTATCTGGGCAACGGATTCGGCACCGTCTACGACATCTCCACCATCGCCATCCTGTGGTTCGCCGGCGCCTCGGCCATGGCCGGACTGCTCAACCTGGTGCCGCGGTACCTGCCCCGCTACGGCATGGCGCCGGAATGGGCGCGCGCCACCCGTCCGCTGGTGCTGGTGTTCGCGGTGATCGCTTTCGGCATCACCTGGTACTTCGACGCCGACGTCGACGCCCAGGGCGGCGCCTACGCCACCGGTGTGCTCGTGCTGATCACCTCCGCCGCCGTCGCCGTCACCCTGTCCGCGGCACGAAAACGCCAGCGCGGCAAGGTTTTCGGATTCGGTGCCGTGGCGGCCGTATTCGTCTACACCACCATCGCCAATATCGTGGAACGCCCCGAGGGCGTGCAGCTGGCCTCGCTGTTCATCATCGCCATCATCGTGGTGTCGTTCGTGTCGCGGGCGCGGCGCGCGTTCGAGCTGCGGGCCATCGAGGTCGACTTCGACGACAAGGCGGCCTGGCTCATCGACAAGATCGCCGCCTCGGGCACCATCCGCATCGTCACCCACGACCTCGACGACGTCGACGCCCGCCGGCCCGACGACTACCGGCAGAAGGAAGCCGAA
The DNA here is from genome assembly GCF_001665865.1 of Nocardia sp. 852002-20019_SCH5090214. Lineage (NCBI taxonomy): Bacteria > Bacillati > Actinomycetota > Actinomycetes > Mycobacteriales > Nocardiaceae > Nocardia > Nocardia sp. 852002-20019_SCH5090214. The sequence goes on from NZ_LZMK01000037.1 coordinate 41,078, forward strand.
CAGCGGATCGAAAGCCACATCCCCGCCAAGGAGCCGATCCTGTTCCTCGAGGTGATCGTCAAGGACGCCTCGGAATTCTCCACCGACCTCAACGTCGGCGCGGTCGAGATCGACTGCTACAAAATCCTCTCCGTCGAAGCCGCCGCGGTGCCCAACTCGATCGCCGCGATCCTGCTCGCGATACGCGATCGCACCGGCATGAATCCGCACGTGTATTTCGAATGGACCGAGGGCAATCCGCTGCTCAACCTGCTGAAATTCCTGTTCGTCGGTGAGGGCGAGGTCGCGCCGGTGACCCGGGAGATTCTGCGGCGCGCTGTCGCCGATCCGAATCAGCGCCCGCACGTACACGTCGACAGCTGACCGGGCGCTCGCAGGAGGCAGTGCGTGGTCGGCGAGACCTCGGCATATCGCGGGCGAACGCGCCCGTCGCCCCCGCGAGAGCCCACGTGCGGTTGTGTTGGGACAATAGGGCGGGCCGACGGTGCGATCGTCGGGGGCTGTGGCGGCCCGGACGCGCGTGAACCGGACAGCTGGTGTTTGCGCAACGGTAACCCCAATGTGAGAGAACCGGACGTCCGATAGCCGGGAACGGGAGAGGCAGGCAGCAACGTGATCGTCGGTTCGCAGTCGGGCGCGGGCGCTACCGGCGCGCCACTCACCGCGCCCTCGGGCAGCGACACGAATGGTGAGCCCCCTGAACCCACAGCCTCTGCGGACTCCCCGGTCTCGACGGACTCCCAAGCGTCCGCGGGCTCCCCGGTCTCGACGGACTCCCAGACCGCGACGGACCCCGAAGCTCCGATGAGCTCCGAGACCGCGACGGATTCCCGAACCCGCGCAGATGCCGGCCCCTCCGCCTCGGCGGTGGCCGAAACCGACGGGACCGAGGTCGCCGACCCGGACTCCGGCCGGCGTACCGCGCAGGCTCCCGCCTCGCCGCTGCTGCGCGGCGCCGCCGCGGCGCAGCCTCGCACACTGGTCGACATCCTCGCCGAAACAGCACACGCGCACCCCGACGCCGATGCCGTCGACGACGGCACGGAGGTACTGACCTATCGGGAGTTGCTCGCGGCGATCGACGCGACGGTAACCGAGTTGCGGGCGGCGGGCATCCGGCGCGGCGACCGGGTCGGAGTGCGGATCCCCTCGGGAACCGCACGGCTGTATGTGACCATCCTCGCCGTCCTGCGCGCCGGGGCCGCCTACGTCCCCGTCGACGCCGACGACCCGGAGGAACGCGCCGAACTGGTCTTCGGCGAGGCCGCGGTCGCCGCCGTCGTCACTGCCGACGGCATCACCGCCGTGCGCCGAGACGACACCGCCGTGCGCGCGGACGACACCGCCGTCGGCCGAGACGGCACCGACCCGCGTGGAGACGGCAACCACGCGCCGGCCGATCGCGACGCGCCCGGCCCCACGATCGACGACGACGCGTGGATCATCTTCACCTCCGGCTCCACGGGAACCCCCAAGGGGGTGGCGGTCACCCACCGCAACGCCGCCGCATTCGTCGACGCCGAAGCGCGAGTGTTTTTGCGGCAGGACCCGATCGGGCCCGGCGACCGGGTGCTGGCCGGACTGTCGGTGGCCTTCGACGCGTCCTGCGAGGAGATGTGGCTGGCGTGGCGGCACGGCGCGTGCCTGGTGCCGGCGCCGCGGGCGCTGGTACGTAGCGGGATGGATCTGGGGCCCTGGCTGGTGCGCCGCGAGATCAGCATCGTGTCCACGGTGCCCACCCTGGCCGCCATGTGGCCGCCGGAAGCGCTCGACGCGGTGCGGCTGCTGATCTTCGGCGGCGAGGCGGTGCCCCCGGAACTGGCCGAGCGGCTCGCCGGCAGCGACGACCGCGAGGTGTGGAACACCTACGGCCCCACCGAGGCCACCGTGGTGGCGTGCGCGGCACAGCTCACCGGCGCGCCGCCGGTGCGCATCGGATTACCGCTGGACGGCTGGGATCTGGCCGTCGTCGACGCCGGCGGCACACCGGTCGCCGAAGGGGAAGCCGGTGAACTGGTGATCGGCGGCGTCGGGCTGGCCCGCTACCTCGACCCGGCCAAGGACGCCGAGAAGTACGCGCCGATGCCGACACTCGGATGGCAGCGCGCCTACCGCTCCGGCGATATGGTGCGCAACGACCCCGCGGGGCTGATCTTCCTCGGCCGCGCCGACGACCAGGTCAAAGTCGGGGGACGGCGGATCGAACTCGGCGAACTCGACGCCGCGCTGCAACATCTGCCCGGCGTCACCGCCGCCGCGGCCGCCGTGCGCACCACCGCCACCGGCACCCCGATCCTCGTGGGCTACCTGTCCACCGGCGACGACGGCATCGACCTGTCGCACGCGCGGGAACTGCTCGCCGAACGACTGCCCGCGGCCCTCGTGCCCCGGCTGGCCGTGCTGGACGAATTACCCACGCGCACATCGGGAAAGGTCGACCGTGACGCGCTGCCGTGGCCGCTGCCCGGCGCCGACGGCGAACCCGGCGCGGGTTTGGACGGCACCGCGTATTGGCTTGCGGGACTGTGGCATTCGGTGCTCGGCGCCGATGTCGACGACTTGGACTCGGACTTCTTCGACCTCGGCGGCGGTTCGCTGTCGGCGGCGCAGCTGGTCACCGCGCTGCGCGAACGGCTGCCGCAGATCACCGTCGCCGACCTCTACGATCATCCGCGCCTCGGCGCGCTGGCCGAATTCATCGACGCCGCCGCCCCCACCGAACAAGCGCCCACCCGCCACGTCACCCCGACACCGCGGCGCGCGCAATGGTTCCAGGTGCTGGCCTCGGTGCCGCTGACCACCCTCACCGGCCTGCAATGGCTCACCTGGCTCGGCGTGGTCACCAACATCGCCTCCCGCTTCGGTGCGCTGCCGTGGATGCCGGGACTGTCGTGGTGGTGGGCGCTGGCCGGATTCGTGCTGTTCATCTCACCGCCCGGCCGGATGGCGATCTGCGTGGCCGGCGCCCGCATCCTGCTGCGCGGCGTGCGAGCCGGCAGCTACCCACGCGGCGGCTCGGTCCATCTGCGCCTGTGGACGGCGGTGCGGATGGCCGAGGCCGCGGGCGCGGAAAACCTCTCCGGCGCACCGTGGATGGTGCCGTTCGCCCGCGCGCTCGGGGCACGCATCGGGCGCGGCGTCGACCTGCACACGCTGCCGCCGGTCACCGGGATGCTCGAACTCGGCGACGGCTGCAGCGTCGAACCCGAAGTGGACCTGGCCGGATACTGGATCGACGGCGACCTCGTGCACATCGGGGAAATCCGCATCGGGCCCGGCGCGGTGGTCGGTTCCCGCTCCACGGTGATGCCCGGCGCGGTGATCGGCAAGAACGCCGTCGTGGAACCGGGCTCGGCGGTATTCGGGAAGGTGAAAGCGGGCCAGAGCTGGGCCGGATCGCCCGCGGTGAAAGTCGGTCCCGCCGAACATCGCTGGCCCGCCGGCACACCGCCGCGCGCACTGCACTGGGTGCTCGTCTTCGGCGTCACCTCGATGCTGCTGTCGGCGCTGCCGGTGTTCGCCCTGGCCGCGGGCGGACTGCTGCTGGCCTGGTGGATCCGCGACGAAACAACGCTGACCGGGGCGCTGGCACACGCGATGCTGGTGCTGCCGGTGGCCGCGCTGATCGTGCTCGCGGTCTTCGCTGTGGTGACCGTCGTCGCGATCCGCGTGCTCGCGATCGGATTGACCGAGGGCTACCACCCCGTGCGTAGTCGTGTCGGCTGGCAGGCCTGGGCCACCGAACGGCTCACCGACTCCGCGCGGACCTTCCTGTTCCCGCTGTATGCCAGCCTGCTCACTCCGCTGTGGCTGCGGCTGCTCGGCGCCGACGTGGGCAAGGGCGTCGAGGCGTCGACGGTGCTGCTGCTGCCGAAATTCACCAAGGTCGCCGACGGGGCCTTCCTCGCCGACGACACCATGATCGCCGGCTACGAACTCGGCGGCGGCTGGATGCACATCGGCGGCGCCAAGGTGGGAAAGCGGGCCTTTCTGGGTAACTCCGGTATGACCGCGCCCGGACGGCGGGTGCCCAAGAACGGTTTGGTGGCGGTGTTGTCGGCGGCTCCGGAGAAGGCGAAGGCGGGTTCGTCGTGGCTGGGCAGCCCGCCGGTGCGGTTGCGCCGCACCGCCGGCGATTCCGACACCGCGCGCACCTTCGATCCGCCGCTGCGGTTGAAACTGGCGCGCGCGCTGGTGGAGACCTGCCGGCTGATCCCGGTGATCCTCAGCTTCGGCATCGGGCTCGGTGTGTTGTTCGCCTTGGCCTGGCTGGCCTCCGGGCCCGGATACTGGCTGGCCGCACTCTGTTCCGGTGTGGTGCTGCTGATCGCCGGCGCCGCGGCCGGTGCGTGCGCGGTGGCGGCGAAATGGTTGATCGTCGGACGTATCCGGAAGGTGGAACATCCGCTCTGGAGTTCGTTCGTGTGGCGCAACGAGGTGTGCGACGCGTTCGTGGAAACCGTTGCCGCGCCGTGGTTCGCGCGCGCGGCCACCGGCACCGCGGTGATGAACATCTGGCTGCGCGGGCTCGGCGCGCGCATCGGGCGCGGAGTGTGGTGCGAATCGTACTGGCTGCCCGAGGCCGATCTGGTGAGCCTCGGCGACGGAGCGACGGTGGAACGCGGCTGTGTCGTGCAAACACATCTGTTCCATGATCGGATCATGTCCATGGACAGCGTGACCCTCGAGGCCGGAGCCACCCTCGGCCCGCACTGCGTGGCACTGCCCGCGGCCCGCATCGGCGCCGGTGCGACCGTGGGCCCGGCGTCGCTGGTGATGCGCGGGGACACCGTCCCCGCGTCGACCCGGTGGCAGGGCAATCCGATTGCGCCGTGGCCGGATACCCGGCGCGGTAAGTGAAGGCAGGTCGTCGGTGAAGCTGGGCAAAGGTGGCGCCGAGGCGCCGATCGACGACTATCTGCCGCAGAACGGCAACCGCGGCTATCGGGTCTCGCGTTACGAACTGGACCTGATGTACAAGGTCGCCGCCAACCGGCTGACCGGGCGGGCCACCATCACGGCGGTGACCACCGCGGTGCAGCCGCGGTTCGCGCTGGATCTGTCGCAAACACTGAGTGTGGCAAAGGTTTTCGTCAACGGCGCCAAACCCGCCAAATACACCCACACCCGCGGGAAGCTGACGATCACACCCGCGCGCCAGGTCCCGCCCGGCGCGGCCTTGTCGATCGTCGTGCACTACGGCGGCACCCCGAAACCCGTGCGCGGGCCGTGGGGTGAGGTCGGCTGGGAGGAACTCACCGACGGTGTGCTCGTGGCGAGCCAGCCCAACGGCGCGGCGTCCTGGTTCCCGTGCGACGACCACCCCAGCTCCAAGGCGAGCTACCGGATATCGATCACCACCGACTCCCCGTATCACGCGCTCGCCAACGGCGTGCTGACCGCTCGCACCACCAAATCCAGCCAGACCACCTGGGTGTACGAGCAGTCCGAGCCGATGGCCTCCTATCTGGCCACCATCCAGATCGGTCCCTATCGCGCCCACCGCATCGACGCCGGACGCCTCACGAAGGTGCCGATGACCGCGGTGCTACCGCCGCGGCTGCGCATCGCCTTCGACCACGACTTCGCTCGGCAACCACAGATGATGGCCGAATTCGAGCGCCGGTTCGGGCCCTATCCGTTTCCCGGCTACACCGTCGTCGTCACCGACGACGAGCTCGAAATCCCCATCGAGGCACAGGGATTGTCGATCTTCGGCGCCAACCACTGCGACGGGCAGCGCGGCGCGGAACGGCTCATCGCGCACGAACTGGCCCACCAGTGGTTCGGCAACAGCCTCACCGTGCGGCAGTGGCGCGACATCTGGCTGCACGAGGGCTTCGCCTGCTACGCCGAATGGATCTGGTCCCAGGCCGGCGGCGGACCCAGCGCCGACCAGCTGGCCCGCGCCGCCCGCCAGAACCTCGCCCGGTCCGCGCAGGATCTCGTGATCGGCGATCCCGGGCCGGCGTCGATGTTCGACGACCGGGTGTACAAACGCGGCGCCCTCACCCTGCATGCGCTGCGCCTGCGCCTCGGCGACGACGCCTTCTTCTCCCTGCTGCGCGACTGGACCGCCCGGCACCGCTACGGCACCGTCGCCGCCGAGGACTTCACCGACCTCGCCGGCCACTACAGCCCCGCCCCGCTGCGCGAGTTGTGGGACAGCTGGCTCTACCGCGCGGCGTTGCCCGAGCTGCCGCAGCACGGGCTGGGCGCGGTCGGCAGCTGACTCAGGCGTCGAATCCGACGTCGACCAATTGCCGTGCCGCATCGGCGGATTGGCGCAACCCGGCTTCGTAGGCAGGGGTCAGCGCGGCCGGGTTGAACACGTCGATGCCGAAGACGGCCACCGCCTCGGCATCGGGGGCGATGGAGATCTCGGTCTCCGCGCCGTGCGCGCGATCGGTGCGGGTGCGGGGGAACATGTGCGCCAGCGGTTCCATGATCACCACGATCTGCGCGCCGGCGGCCAGGTCGGCATTGAGGGCCGAGCGCACACCGCCGTCGAAATAGCGGGATTCACCGATCGGGATCGGCGGGAAGACGCCCGGGACCGAGGTGCTCGCGGCCAGTGCCTGCGGCAACGTCGCCGCGGTGTCGCGGGTCCACACCTGCAGTTCGCCGGTGCCGATATCGACCGTGGTGACGCGCAGGTCGGCCTCCGGCCATTCGGTGACACCGGCCAGCCGGGCGATCCGTTCGACGTGGGCGTCGGGATCTCCGGCCTCGGTGGCCAGCGCCAATTCGCCCATGCGGCGGCGGATTTCGCGCGCGTCGCCGGGGGTGGTTCGCAATGAGAAGATCTCGGCGAGTCGGCGTGGATCCGGTGCGAACGATTCGCCGCCCGGCGACCGGGTGGCCCCCAGGTGTTCCAGATCCCCGCCCGCCGCGAGCACCGCACCGACCACCGACCCTGCCGACGTGCCCACGATCCGGTCCGCGCGCGCGGGATCGATCCCGGCGGCACGCAATCCGACCATCACCCCCGCCATCCACGCGATCCCGACGGGACCGCCGCCGCCCAGTACCAATGCGGTGCGGAATCGGTCGGGCGAGAGTGCGGCACACATGAGCGCGACACTACCGGCGCGCTCTCCGCCGCGCAGCGCCTCGGACCTCACGGAGCGCCTCGATCGCGCGCTGTCGGTGTGCTGTGCCGGTCGCGATCGTGTGGCGCACACCACCGAGTAATAGAGCAATTGCTCTGTTATGGTGAGGTCGTGCCCCGCCCCCGCATCCACGACCTCGATGTCGTTCTCGACCATGCCGAAGCGCTCGCCGTGGCCGCGGGTGTGCCCGCCGTGACGATTCGCGCGGTCGCGGCTGCCAGCGGCATGTCGAACGGGGCGATCTACCACAGTTTCGGCTCGCGCGCGCAACTGGTGGCGCGCATGTGGATTCGCGCCGCGCACCGGTTCCTGGACGTGCAGAACGAACTCGTCGACGAGGCGCTGGCGGACGGATCCGGCAGCGAGGCCGCCGTGCAGGCGGTCGTGCGCGCGGCCGAGGCGCCCGCGGAGTTCGCCGCACGGTATCCGGCCTCGTCCCGCCTGGTGACGATGCTGCGGCACGACGAGGTGCTCGCCGCGGAGCTGCCCGAGAGTGTGGCCGCCGAGGTGCGCGCACAGCACCGCGGGCTCGTCGCGGTGATGCGGCGGTTGTCGGCGCACCTGTGGCAGCGCGAGGACCGGCGCGCGGTCGAGGTGATCACCGCCTGCATCGTCGATCTGCCCACCGCGCTGCTGCTGTCGCGTGACCGCCTCGCCGACCCCGACACCCGGATGCGGTTGCGGGCCGCCGTCCGTGCCGCCGTCAGCGCCGGACCTCCACCGAAACACTGACCCCCACACCACAAACCGGCTACCAACGAAGCACCGAAGGAGATCCGATGTCCCCCGCTCTCACCTACCGTGACACCGTCGCCGTCCTCGACCTCGGCGCCGTCGAGAACCGCTTCTCACCCGAGTTCCTCGCCGCCGTGAACGCTCACCTCGACACCGTGCTCGCCGATGGCGCCACCGGATTGATCACCACCGCGAGCGGCAAGTTCTACTCCAACGGACTCGACCTGGAGTGGCTGGGCGCCCACGGCGAGCGCGCCCCGTGGTACGTCGAACAGGTGCAGGGGCTGCTGGCGCGGGTGCTCACGCTGCCGGTGCCGAGTGTGGCGGCCCTGCCCGGTCATGCCTTCGGCGCCGGCGCGATGCTCGCCCTCGCGCACGACCAGCGGGTCATGCGCGCCGATCGTGGCTACTTCTGCTTCCCCGAGGTCGACATCCGCGTGCCGTTCACCCCGGCGCTGGCCGCGCTCGTGCAGGCCAAGCTGTCGGCCGAAGCCATCACCGCCGCGGTGCTCACCGGACGACGGTTCGGCGGGGCCGAAGCCCACGAATACGGCCTGGTCGACGCCACCGCCGCCGCGGGCACGGAGGTCGAGATCGCCACCGCGCTGCTGGCCCCGCTCGGCGCCAAGGACCAAGGCACATTGGGATCGATCAAATCGGTGTTCTACGCCGGCGCCTACACTGCGTTGACCGCCTGATCGCGCTGCTCAGCGGCCCTTCCACTCGGGCGTGCGCTTCTGCGCGAACGCCAGCACACCCTCGGCCGCATCCTCCGACGACAGCGCACTGCCCGACACCTCGAGCTGGCGCGTGAACGCGATATCGGTGGACCAGTCCGGTGATTCGTCGATGATGCGTTTACTCGCCGCCAGACTCAGCGGCGCGTTCACCGCGATCCGCTGCGCCAGCTCCAGTGCGGCGTCGAGGGCCTTCCCCGATTCGGTCACCTGATTGACCAGTCCCAGTGCCGCCGCGCGTTCGGCGGAGATGGGATCACCGGTCAGCGCCAGCTCCATCGCCACCGCCCGCGGTAACCGCTGCGCCAGCCGCAAGACGCCACCGCCGACGGCCACCAGTCCGCGTTTGACCTCGGGGATCCCGAACGTCGAATCCTGTGCTGCCACCACGAGATCGGCGGCCAGCGCCAGTTCGCAGCCACCGGCCAGGGCCGGTCCCTCGACCGCCGCGATCAACGGCTTCACCGGTGGTTTCGCGGTGATACCGAGCGGGCCGCGCTTCTCGGTCATCGGCGTCTCGCCGCGCGAGGCGGCCTTGAGATCCATTCCGGCGCAAAAGTATCCACCCGCGCCGGTGATGATCGCGACCTGCGCCGACGGATCGGCCTCGTAGGCGTCCAGGGCCCGTTCCAGCCCGAGGGCGGTGGCCAGATTGACGGCATTGCGCACCTGCGGGCGGTTCAAGGTGATGATCGTGACCGGGCCGCGGCGCTCCACCAGCACCGGCGGGGCGGGCGGGGCCGGCAACTCCACCCGCTCGCGACCCTCGACGCTGATGTCGTGCCCGGACACCATCACCGGCAAACCCAGCAGATCGCCGTCGACCAATTGCGCGATCAGCTCGGAATCGGTGTTGCGCAGCAGAATCCGGCCGCCCGCGGGTTCGATCAGGCTCACAATCGCCGCTTCCGGCTGCCCGTCGCGAGCGTAGGAGACGGTGTAGGCCTCCACCACCGCGGGCCCGTCGTGGGTGCTGCGGGCCGGGCGAGCCGGCGGATTCTCGATGATCGGGCGCAGATGCCGGTACGGCCGGGCGGGCGGCAGCGACGAGTACACGCCCAGAGCGTGTTTGGTGACGTACCAGCCCAGCGAACTCGCCAGGCCGAAGGTGCCCGGTTCCGCGCGCAACCGCGCCACCATCGTCGCCACCGCGTGGCCGCCGTAGTTGTTACCCGGACCGCCGCCGAAGGTCAGCCCGCCGGTCACCGACAGCGGACGCGCCGGATCGTCGATCGCCAGCCCCAATTCGCGCGCGGCGATCTGCACCGCCACCGGGAAGCAGGCGTAGAGATCCACGTGGGTCAGCGCCTCGACGCCGATGCCGCTGTGCTCGAGCACCGCCCGGCCCAGCGTCGCGATCGCCGGTGAGGCCGCCAGTTCGGCGCGTTCACTGGTGAACCACTCGTCGTGCCCGGACGCGCCGGCGTGGATGAAGATCCACTTGTCCTGCGCGATTCCGGCCTCCTGCGCGGCCGCGGCACTGCACACCACGATGCCGCTGGCCATATCGACGGTCAGATTCGCGCATTCCAGTTTGGTGTAGGGCGTGGACACCATGCGATTGTCCGGACCGGGGGTGGCGATCCGGTCGGCGTCGAATTCCTCGGGCTGCCAGGCGTATTCGTTGCGCGCCGCCACCGCCGACAGCCGCGACCAGAGTTCGGCCACGGCCTCGGCGTGATCGCCGGGGCTGCGGCCCAGCCGATGCCGGTTCGCCGACTCCAGCAGGGCGTACATGTTGATCGGCGCGATCAGGCCCGCCGCGGTCTCGGCCGGATTGTTGGCCGGTTTGTCGATGCCGATCGAGCGGGTCGGCGCGACCTCGGAACCCTGCTGCGGCCACGACAGCTCGACACCGGCGCGCTGCGCGGCGGCCTGCGTGGCTCCGGCCTCCGCGCCGGTGACCAGCACCATGTCGTACTCACCGGCCGCGATCGCCGCCGCGGCCTCGTTGATCACCAGCTGACCGCCGTCGCCGCCGAAGGGACTCGACTGCGCGGTGTCGACATCGCCCACACCCAGGCGCTGCGCGATCACCGCCCCCATATCCCGGTACTGCCACGACGTGCACGCCACCGCGAACACCGCGTCCGCGCGGCGCAGCAGGTCCTCTCCGGCGCCGGTATCGGCCGCGGCGCGCCGCAACGCGGTCACCGCGAGCGCGGCCGGATCGCCGTAACCGGAATCCGGTGTGCGCTGGGTGATCTGCCCGACGCCCACCAGCACGGGGGTCCGGGGATCGATCTCGGTGCCCGAGGCACGATGTCGAATGGGCTGTGCCGCACGCTTTTTCACCGGTCCGGCCGCGGCGATCGCGTCGGGTAGCCGGGCCAGGGACTGCTCCATCGCCTCACCGAGGCTGCGGGCCACCGACGCGCCCAGCGGGCCCTCGACCGGCGGGCCGCCGAGCCCGGCATCGAAGTACACCGTCGCCTCGTCGCCGGCGCCGGCGACGGTCAGCCAATACCCCAGCCGCACTCCCTGCGGACCCTCGCCGCGCAGCGCGAAACCGCGCTCGCCGGCCTCGACGACCGTCCAGCGCAACTCGGCGGGGATGCCCATCACCAGCGCCTGCTGCGTGAACGTCAGGCACTCGCGCACAGCGCCGGGTGCCTCGCCCCGCCAGCCGGCGTGCAGGGTGAACCAGTCGGCCAGCCGGTTCAGATCCGAGAGATAGGCTGCCACGGCATCGGGTGCCACCCGAATGCCGCGGCGGGCATGTGCGGACCGGGCGTAGTCGCTCACACCGGCGGGCGTGAGATAACCGTCTGCCTCTTCGGCCGGTGTGGCCGCCGGGGCGGAGTGCGATCGAGCGGCGCCGATCAGGCCGGCGATCAGGTCACGCGCGATGCGCGGATCCTTGCGCACCGCCGCGAACAGGGCATTTCCCGCCTCGAGCTTGGTGCGTGCGGCGCGGATTCGATCCGATCCCGGCAATGGCGACACCGACAACCTCCTTGTTGCGTCCCGAGACAATTAATCACCCGCTCTTTCGGGGCGTCAAAGACTTGTGACCTGCGTTACGTAAGTCTAGACTTACGGTTCGTGGGGACTTACCAAGATGGTGCGCTCGACGCTCTCGGGGATCCGACCCGGCGAGCGATCTTCGAACGACTCGGGCGCGGACCCTGCGCCGTCGGTGAGCTGGCCGCCGAACTCCCGGTCAGCCGTCCGGCGGTCTCCCAGCACCTGAAGGTGCTCAAACAGGCGGGGCTGGTGGTCGACGAGGCGATCGGCACCCGCCGGATCTACCGGCTCGATCCGAACGGCATCGACGCCCTGCGCGGCTACTTCACCCGGTTCTGGACGACGGCGATGTCGTCGTTTCGCGACCGGGCCGAGGCCGCCGCACGCCCTCAATCGATCGAAACAATTAGCGGGACAACCATATTCGAGGAGCAGTCATGACACAGCAAACCAGCGAGACCCAGGTGCGCGTCGAACTCACCGTCGAGGCGCCCATCGACACCGCCTTCGACGTCTTCACCACCGGCATGGACAGCTGGTGGCCCCGCGAACACCACATCGGCGCGGGGCCGCTGGCCGAAGTGGTGGTCGAACCCCGCGTCGGCGGACGGTTGTTCGGCCGCGAGGCCGACGGCACCGAATGCCCGTGGGGTCGCGTCCTCGTGTGGGACCGTCCCGGCCACTTCGCGTTCTCCTGGGACATCTCCCTGGACTGGAAATACCAGCCCGACCCGGCCCTGACCAGCCGCGTCGATGTCACCTTCACCCCTGTCGATTCCACCCACACCGCCGTCACTCTCGTGCACGGTGACTTCGCCAACCACGGCGAGGGGTGGGAATCCATGCGCGACGCGGTCGGCTCGCCGGGCGGCTGGCCCGGACTGGCGGACACCTACGCACGCGCCGCCGCGGCCGCTGCCTGAACTGCTGCGCGCACTTCCGCGCCCCCATCGCGAGGCGGCGGCAGTGGTGAATCGGTTCAGCGCTGAGGTAAACGATCACAGCTGATCCGCAGGTGTCGCACCTGCGGATCAGCTGTCCGGCCTCGAGCCGCGGCGGCCTACTGCCTGCAGTCGTTGCGCATGTGCAGCCAGTGCACCGCGCACCCTCTGTTCAGAGAGTGACGCCCAGCAGGGCATCGACGGCCGTGCGAACCAGGCCCGGCGCCGCGGTGTCCGGCCCGCCGTATGTCAGGGCCTGCTGCACCCAGCTGTCCACGGCGGCAAGGGCTTTCGGGGTGTCCAGATCATCGGCCAGGTGCTGACGCAATCGCGCGACCGTCTCCTCGGCCCCCGGACCCGACTCCAGCGCCGCCGCCTGCCGCCAGCGCGCGAGCCGCTGCTGCGCCTGCTCGAGCACCGCATCCGACCACTGCCGATCGGTGCGGTAGTGGTCGGCGAACAGGCCCAGCCGGATGGCCGACGGATCCACGCCCGCGCGCCGCAACTTCGACACGAACACCAGATTGCCCCGCGACTTGGACATCTTCTCGCCGTCCAAGCCGATCAACCCGGCATGCACGTAGTGCCGGGCGAAGCGCCGATGCGACACCAGCGCCTCGGCGTGCGCGGCCGAATACTCGTGATGCGGATAGATCAGATCGCTGCCGCCACCCTGAATGTCGAATTCGGGGCCGAGCCGGTTCAACGCGATCGCCGCACACTCGATATGCCAGCCCGGGCGGCCCTCGCCGAACGGCGCCGGCCACGACGGCTCACCCGGCCGCGCCGCCCGCCACAGCAGCGCGTCGATCGGGTCGCGCTTACCCGGGCGCTCCGGATCGCCACCGCGCTCGGCGAACAGCCGATCCATCGTGGCCCGGTCGTAGCCGGATTCGTAGCCGAACTGCTCGGTGGCGTCGTGGCGGAAGTAGATGTCGCGGTATTCGGCGTCGTCGACCACATACGCCGCCCCGGCGGCCAGCAGTTTGTCCACCAGTTCCACGACCTCGCCGACCGATTCGATCGCGCCGATGTAGTCGCGCGGCGGCAGCACCCGCAGCTGCGCCATATCCTCGCGGAACAACTCGATCTCGCCGGTGCCGAGTTCGCGCCAGTCCACCCCGTCGCGCTCGGCCCGCTCGAACAGCGGATCGTCGACGTCGGTGATGTTCTGTACGTAGTGCACCTCGTGGCCGCCGTCGCGCAGGATCCGGTTGACCAGATCGAAGGCCAGATAGGTCGCCGCGTGCCCCAGATGCGTGGCGTCGTAGGGTGTGATGCCGCAGACATACATGGTGGCGGTCGCGCCGGGCGACACCGGGCGCACCTGCCGGTCGGCGGTATCGAACAACCGCAACGGCGGTCCGGATCCGGGGACGGCGGGAACGGAGATTTCGGACCAGGACTGCATGATTCGAGGGTAAGGGTCCGGGCGGGCACCTCGCCCGCCGCCCCCGGCTACCGGGCCCGTCGCGGGGTGTTCGCCACCACATCCGACCTCGGCCGGGGCCAGCGGTGCGGCGAAGTCAACCGTTGTACGCCGCGCGCACCGAATGCGGCGCGCACGTCGGCGGATCGGCGCGCCCGGATTCGCGCCGGCTCAGAACGCGGGCCAGGGAATGGGGCGAGAGCTGATCGGTTGCGGCAGCACCGGATCGTTCAGCAGCTCGCGGGCCCGCGCCTCCAGGGCCTCGATCTCGTCGCCGGTGATGTGCTCGGCCAGCGCCGAACCGATCGGACCCGCAATCCGGTCGGCGAACACGGCGATGTCACCGAGCAGTTCCTCCCCCACCGGCTCACCCGCCCAGCCCCACAGTACCGTGCGCAATTTCGGTTCGCTGTGCAGGCAGATCCCGTGGTCGACCCCGTAGACACCGCCGTCGACGCCTTCGAGGGCGTGCCCGCCCTTGCGGTCGGCGTTGTTGAGCAATACGTCCAGCACCGCCATCCGGCGCAGTCGCGGATCGTCGGCATGGACGAGTGACACGCGCGCACCCGTGCCGTCCACCGCCCGCAGCACTTCCCGGAACCCGGCGGGCACCGCACCGGCGGGCACCAGATCCACCAGATCCAGGCGCTCCGGTGCCGCCTCACCCGGGTCGACGGTCTCGATCCAGCGCTGCACCATGCCGGGCCCCAGCGGACCCTCCCGCAGAATCGTCTCCGGAATCACCGACCACCCCAGCGCCGCCGACACCAGATACGAGGCCACCTCGCGCCCGGCCAGCGTGCCGTCGGGGAAATCCCACAGCGGACGCTCCCCGCGCACCGGCTTGTACACCACTCGCAGCGGCTCCGCGCCACCGTCGACCGGCGGGTCGATCTCACAGACCAGGGTCAGGTTGCTGGCGGTGGTCACCCGCCCGATGATCGACAACTCACCGCTGTAGAGGCCGTCGCGGGCCGCGCCCTCGTCTGCGGTCGCCGCGCGCGTGGTCACCGGTCCTCAGTCCTCCAGATCGGTCGCGCCGAAGATGTCGCCGCGCTTGTAACCATTGGTGCGCACACACATGTGCCCCTTGGGCGAGAGCGGTTCCCCGCACAGCGGGCACGGCGGCCGTCCGGCCGCGATCACCTTCGCCGACCGCAACGCGAATTCGCGGGCCTGCTCCGGGGTCAAGAACACCCGCACCGCGTCGGGGCCCTCCTCGGTGTCGTCGAGGACCACCGATTCGTCGACCTCGGTCTCGGTGATGGCCAGCAGTTCCACCACCACCGCGCCGGCATCGGCGTCCCAGCCCAAACCCATTGTCCCGACCCGGAATTCGGTGTCGATCGGCATCTGGAGCGGAGCCGTGTCGGAGACGTCCTCGGCCTGCGGCGGCACCGTGGCGCCGAACCGCCGCGCCACCTCGTCCAGCAGCAGACCCATCCGGTCGGCGAGCACCTTCACCTGCTGCTTCTCCAGCAGCACGCTCACCACGCGAGGTTCCTGCACGGCCTGTAGATAGAAGGCGCGATCCCCTGGTTCACCGACGGTTCCGGCGACGAAACGGTCGGGGGTGCGAAACACATGGATTGCTCGGGCCATCTGCACCTCCTGAAACCGACTGCATCACTGATTACGCTCGTTCCCCGAATCGGGGGGATCCGCAATATTCCCATTATCCGCCCGCGGCGCGGCGCCCACCTCACCGCCGGGGACGGGCCCGGCCCGCTGCTCGGACGGTTGTGCGACCGCGGCCAGCGCCGACAGGTCGGAGCCGGTGTCGTTGACCCGCCACACGTAGGGGGCGGCCGGGGTGTAGCGGACGACGCTGATGGAGGCCGGTTCCACCACGATGCGCTGGAACCCGTCGAGATGGATGCCGAACGCGTCGGCCAGCAGCGACTTGATCACGTCACCGTGTGTGCAGGCCACCCACAGCACATCGCGGCCGTGGCGTTCGGCGAGTTCGGTGTCGATCGCGCGCACCGCGGCCACCGCCCGGTACTGCACCTGGGCCAGGCCCTCACCACCGGGGAACACCGCCCCCGAGGCGTGCTGCTGCACGACCTTCCACAGCGGTTCCTTCACCAGCTCCGAGAGCAGCCGGCCGGTCCATTCGCCGTAATCCACCTCGAGCAGGCGCTCGTCGGGTTCGGGTTCGAGGCCGAGTTTGTCGGCCAGTGGCGAAACCGTGCGCGTGCAGCGCAGTAGCGGGGAATGTGCGATGTGCTCGATCGGTAACGGTGCCAAACGTTCTGCCACCGCCAGTGCCTGCTCGGTGCCGCGCTCGGTGAGCTCGACCCCGGGACTGCGGCCGGCCAGCGTGCGCGCGGTGTTGGAGGTCGACACCCCGTGCCGCAGCAGGATCACCGTCATGGGACCAGACTAGGCGATCACCACCGCCGGGCTCGCGCCGTCACCGGCCCGCGACCTCGGCCGCCCGCCCCGGCGATGCGGAACCCGCTGGTATGCAACCTGTTTCGCTGTCGGAGGAATCGGCGACCGGGCCTGTGACCCGGCCTCCCCGCACCGGCGGGCGCTGTGGTGCACCTCGCATCTTCCGGCGGTTCGCGAGTGGTATCCGTTTCCGGGACCGGTTGTGGCCCTAGGCTCGGACACTGTGACGAGAGCTGGGGCGGTGTGGTGATGGAACAGCGGGCGGTGGGCCGCAGTGGCCTGCGGGTATCGCGGATGGGGCTGGCCACCCACACCTGGGGCCGGGAAACCGATGCCGAGGACGCGGCGGCGCAGCTGGTGGCCTTCGTGGAGGCCGGCGGAACGCTGGTCGACACCTCGCCGGTGTATCAGGGCGGCGCCGCGCAACGCATGCTCGGCGAGCTCGTGGGTGAGCTGGTGCCGCGCGACGATCTGGTGATCAGCGGGTGTGCGGGCCTGGTGCCGGTGCCCGGGGTCACCGATCCCGACGGCGGACCCGCGGCCGGCATCCACTGGAGTGTGGACGCGTCGCGGCGCACCCTGATGCGTCAACTCGACCGCACCCTCGCCGAACTGGGCACCGACTATCTCGACATCTGGAGTGTGGCGGCCTGGGACCGGCACACCCCGCTCGACGAGATCGCGGCCACCCTCGACCACGCCGTGCGCTCGGGCAAGGTGCGCTACGCGGGGGCGCGCGGCCTGAGCGCCTGGCAGCTGGCCACCCTGGCCTCGGCGGCCCCGATCGTGGCCGCGCAGTCGCCCTATTCGCTGTTGGCACGCGGTGCCGAAGCCGAACTGCTACCGGCGGCCGGGCACCACGGGGTCGGGTTGATCGCGGCCTCACCGCTGGCCGGTGGCATCCTCACCGGCAAATATCGCGACGGTGTGCCCGCCGACTCGCGTGGCGCCGACGAGGCGACCGCAGCCGAAATCCGCGAACGTCTCGACGAACACGCCACCCGGGTGGTGGACGCGGTGGTCACCGCGGCCGACGGGCTGGGCACCTCGCCCCTGGCAGTGGCGGCGGCCTGGCTGCGCGACCGGCCGGGCGTCGCGTCGATGATCGTCGGCGCCCGCGATATCGGTCAGCTCACCGGCGTTCTCGCCGCGGAAACGCTGGAACTTCCGCGGGCGATCGCGGCCGCTCTCGACGACGTCAGCGGTATCTGAGCGGCCGGGCCGGCGGGACGTGCGCGCACAGGGCGGTGACAACCGGTCCGCGCGACCACTTAGGCTTGCCTACATGAGGTGTCTCGACGTCCGATCGGCCCGCATCGCCTCCGCCGCACCGGCGGGGCCCACCGAGCCGGGCGCGCCGGCGCTGAGGTTCGCGACGACCGCACGGAACCGTTCGGCATCGACCGAGCCGGGTGGACGGCAGCGGCCGGCCCGGGGCGGCACCCGGTGGCTGCTCACGGTGCTCGCGGTCGTGCTGCTCGCCGGAGTCACCACCGCGTGCGGGGGCAGCGGCGCCTCGGGCGAGCAGCAGGGCGCGACCACCGCGACGCTGGCGAATCCGGATCCGACGCCGATCGGCCCCGAGCCGGTACCCGCGCTACCGGTCACCGTGCGCTCGTTCGACGGCGCCGAGGTCACCGTCACCTCCGCGGACCGGATCGTGGCCGTGGACCGCTACGGCACCCTGGCCCAGACCGTGTGGGCGCTGGGCCTGGGCTCCAAACTGGTGGGCCGCTCGACCTCGGCGGCCTTCCCCGCGGTGCGCGACGTGCCCAACGTGGCGGGCGGCAACGGCAGCATCAACATCGAAGCCGTTGCCGCGCAACGGCCCACGGTGTTTCTCACCGACACCACCAGCGCCACCCCCACCATGCGTGATCAGCTGCGCGCGCTCGGCATCACGGTCGTGTACTTCGACCCGCAGCGCACCATCGACGGTGTCGGCCCGCAGATCCGGTCGGTCGCCGACGCCTTGGGCGTCCACGATCAAGGAGTGAAGCTGGCCGAGCGCACGCACGCCGAGATCGCCGCGGCCACCGCCGCGATGCCGAAACGCCAGCCGCCGTTGAAGATCGGATTCGTCTACCTGCGCAGCACCGCGATCACCATGCTCGCCGGGCCCGGCTCGGGCGCCGATTCGCTGGTGACGGCACTGGGCGGCGTCGACGCCGGAACCGCGGCGGGACTGACCGAGCCGTTCACCACCATCACCAGCGAGGCGATGATCAGCGCCGCACCGGACGTGCTGCTGGTGATGTCGGACGGGCTGAAATCGGTCGGCGGCGTCGACGGCCTGGAGAAGGTGCCCGGGGTCGCCCAGACGCCGGCCGGGCGCGATCACCGCGTCGTCGACATGTCCGATGCGGTGCTGCTCAGCTTCGGACCCGAAACCGGGCATGTGCTCGAAGCGCTGTCGAAGGCCGTCTACGGCACCCAGCCCGCATGAGTCCCGGCGATTCGCCCGGTGAGGACTCGGCCGCCGATCCCGGTCTGCGACCGTCCGGACCGAATGTGGCACCTTCTGCTGGATCCGTTGCTGCGCAACATATCTCGGACCTGTCGGGTGCCGAGTCGAGCGCGAACGGCGCATCCGAGCCGGAGAACGGTGCGGGCGCAGGCACTTCCGGGCCCGATGCGCTCAGCGGCCGGAGCGCCGAACGGTCGACGGTCGCACCTTCGGCCGGGACCGGTGGCGGTGCGGCTTCCGGCACGCAGCGGGCAGAACCGCATCCGAGGTCCAACTCGGACCCTTCCGCTCCGGGCGACGCCGTCGTCGGTCCGCGCACACCGCGCCGCTGGTCCCGCATCACCGTCGTCTTCGCGATGTCGATCGCACTGCTGGTGATCCTGGCGCTGATCTCGGCCGCTGTGGGGCAGGTCCCCACGACCCCGCTCGAGGTGGCCGGCAGTGTGCTGCACCGGATCGGGCTCGACTGGGGGCCGATGCCGCACCACCCCGCCGGTGAGGTCACGCTGTGGGAGGTCCGGTTCCCGCGGGTGGTGCTGGCGATGCTGGTCGGGGCTGCGCTGGCGACCGCCGGAGCGCTGCTGCAGGGTGTGTTCGCCAATCCTCTGGCCGAACCCGGCGTGATCGGTGTGTCCGCGGGCGCGGCCGTCGGGGCGGGTGTGGTGATCGTGGTCGGTGGCGCGTTCGTGGCGGCCTGGTCGGTCGCCGGAGGCGCGTTCGTCGCCGGACTGGGGACCACACTCGCGGTGTATCTGCTGTCGCGTTCGGGCGGGCGCACCGAAACCGTCACGCTGGTGCTGACCGGTGTCGCGGTCAACGCCTTCGCCGGCGGTCTGATGTCGTTTCTGCTGTTCACCGCCTCCCCCGCGGCGCGCGATCAGATCGTCTTCTGGCAGATGGGCAGCCTGAACGGCGCCACCTGGCAGGCGGTGGCCGTGGTGGCGCCGCTGGCCGCGCTGGGTGTGGCGGCGGCGGTCGTGATGGCGCCGCGCCTGGATCTGCTCGCCCTCGGCGAATCGGCGGCGCGGCACCTCGGTGTCGACGTGGAACGCTTGCGGCGCAACGTGATCGTCGTCGTCGCGATCCTCGCCACCGCCGGGGTGGCCTTCACCGGCATCATCCTGTTCGTCGGATTGATCGTCCCGCACGTGGTGCGCATGCTCGTCGGTCCCGCGCACCGGGTGCTGATCCCGCTGTCGGCGATCCTCGGCGCGGTGGTGCTACTGGCCGCCGACATCGGGGCCCGGACCCTGGTCCACAACGCCGATCTCCCCCTGGGCATGCTGACCTCGCTGGTCGGCGGGCCGTTCTTCTTCTGGCTGCTGCGGCGCACTCGCGCCCGATCGGGAGGCTGGGCATGAGCGGCGCCGGAACGGCACGCGTGCGCGCACTGATCCGCACACTTCGCCCTGCCCACGGTCTTCCGCAACCGACACCGCGCGGTGCGGTTACCCTGCGAGCGCGCGGCATCGATATCGCGCGCGGCGGGCGGCCGGTGCTCGAATCGGTCGACATCGACGTCGTCGCCGGGCAGATCCTGGCACTGGTGGGTCCCAACGGCGCGGGCAAGTCGACGCTGCTGGCCGCGCTGTCGGGCGAACTCGAACCGGCAAGCGGCACAGTCGAACTCGACGGCCGACCGGTCACCGATTGGACTCCCACCGATATGGCGCGCCGCCGCGCGGTGCTGCCGCAGAACCACACCGTCGGATTCCCGTTCACGGTGCGCGAGGTCGTCGCCATGGGCCGCTCTCCCTGGGCGCGAACCCCGCGCCAGGAATTCGACGACCGGGTAATCGCCGCCGCGCTGGCCGCCACCGATATGGAACATCTCGCCGCACGGCCGTTCCCGGCGCTTTCCGGTGGTGAGCGTGCCCGCGCGGCACTCGCCCGGGTGCTGGCTCAGGACACCGAGACGTTGCTGCTCGACGAGCCCACCGCCGCATTGGATCTCGGCCATCAGGAACAGGTGCTGCGTCTGGCCGCGGCCCGCGCCGGCGAGGGCGCGGCGGTCGTGGTCGTACTGCACGATCTGGGCCTGGCCGCCGCCTACGCCGACCGCGTCGCCGTGCTCGACGCGGGCCGCCTCGCCGCTGTCGGCCACCCGCGCGAGATCCTCACCACCGACCTGCTGACCCGCGTCTACCGTCACCCCGTCGAGGTCATCGACCACCCCGTCACCGGCGCCCAGCTGGTCCTGCCCGTGCGACGCTGAACCCCCGTTCAGTCCGCGAGCACGTCCGGGTGGCCGAACAGTGCGACCAGCGCCGGATCGTGGAACTTCACCACCCGCGATACTCCGCTGGGGGTCGCCGCCAGCACCACGATCCCGTCCGCACGCAGCAGGCCGTCCGCGGCCCGGTGATAGACGACGGCGGCGGGCTGTCCGTTGGCGGTGGTGGCGACCATCCGCCACTGGCCGGGCACACCCAGCACGTAGGTGTCGAGCATGCGGAGGCAGTGCGCCCGCCCGGCCTGCCAGTCGCGGAACGGGGTCGCCGCCAGCGTGGCATCGGTGCGCAGCACCTGTTCCAGCAGCGCGGCGTCGGACCGTTCGAAGGCCGCGATGTAGCCGTCGAGCAGCGCCCGTGCGCGCCGGTCGGTGGGTTCCAGTAGTTTCTCGGGTGCCGGGTCCAGTTCGTCGAGGCGGGCGCGGGCGCGTTGCAGTCCGCTTTTCACCGCCGCCGTCGTGGTTCCGAGAATCTCCGCGGTCTCGGCCGCGGAAAAAGCCAGCACCTCGCGCAGCAGGAGGATGGCACGCTGGCGTGCGGGCAGGTGCTGCAGACTCGCGACCAGCGCCAGCCGCAGCGATTCGCGCGCGACCACCACCGCTTCCGGATCGTCGGCCGTCGCGATCCAGCCGTCCGGAAGCGGTTCCAGCCATGAAACCTCGCCTGCCGCAACATATCTCGGTGGGCTGCCCGACTCGTTGTCCGGACCGCCGAGTCCCGAGGGCAGTACCCGCGTGTGATGCGAGGTCCTCGCGGTGAGGCAGACATTGGTAGCGATCGTGTACAGCCACGACCGCATTGACGCCCGGCCCTCGAACCCGGCGTAGGAACGCCAGGCCCGAAGGTAGGTCTCCTGCACCAGATCCTCGGCATCCTGTGCCGAACCGGCCATGCGATAGCAGTGCGCCAGCAACTCCCGGCGGTAGCGCCCGGAGTCGGCGGCGAACCGGTCCCGGTCGGCCGTGCGCGCATGCGCGGTCATATCGCCGAGTGTAGGAGCCGTGATCACGGCCGCAGCGCCAGTTTGCCGACGGTTGCGCGAGCCTCCAGTTCGGCCAGCACCTTCGGGCCCTCGGCCAAGTCGTAGACCGTGGGCCGGGCCGGTTCGACCACGCCGGCGGCGACGAGGGCGAACAACTCCGCCATGACCGCGCCGAAGATTTCGGGCGCCGCATGGATCAGCACGCCGATGTTGAGGCCGATGAGCTGAATCTGGTGTTCGTAGATCAGCTGCCGATTGCTGATCGTGGCATCGCCACCGGCCGCGCCGAAGACGACCACCCGGCCGGTGACTCGTCTGGTCGCGGCGAGGGTGTCCGCGAAACCCGAACCGCCCGCGGATTCGAGCACCAGATCGGCGCCGGCGCCGCCGGTCAGCTCCCGCACCTCGGCGGCCAGGCTCTCGCCGCGCGAGTCCAGAACGTGGTCGGCGCCCAGCTCGCGCACGAGGTCGTGTTTGCCGGGCGCTGCGGCGGCGATGACCGTCGCCCCGAAGTGTTCGGCGAGAGTCACCGCGGCCTGTCCGGTCGCGCCCGCCGCGGCCTGGATCAGCACGGTTTCACCGGCCACGAGGCGGCCCAGCGGTTTCAGCGCGGCGAGCGCGGTAGGGAGGTTGACGGTCAGGCCGAGGGCTTGTTCGGCGGTCCAGCCCTCCGGCACCGGCACGGCCGCCGCGGCCGGGAGGACCAGGTATTCGGCGAACGCGCCTTCCCCCACGCCGGCCACGCGCGCTCCCGGCCGCGGTTCGGATACGCCCTCGCCCGTTGCCACGACCTCGCCGGCGGCTTCGAAACCGGCCGGGTACGGCGGTTGCGGGCCGCCGAGGAACGTCCCCCGGCTTCTCGAGATGTCGGCGAAGTTGACCCCGGCCGCGGTCACCCGGATCAGGATCTCGCCGCGGCCCGGGTGCGGCACCGGCGCGTCGGTGATCAGGCACGTGTCCTGCGGGCCCCGCAGGGACGTCTGGTGCAGGGCTCGCATGGTCGCGGGAACGCTCACGGCACTCAACTCTCTTTCTCGGCTCGTCGCGGCCCACCGGTTCGGCGCCGCCGACCATGTAGACCTCGGGTGCCGCGAAAAGGAATCGGTGGGCCGGCGCGAGTTCGCGGAGCGAACGACCTTGACGAGCCCGGCCGGTCTCTGGTTCTCGCCCCGGTGACCCGCCGCTACCGGGTCAGCGCCGCCCGCGGAAGGTGCGGCGCAGGTCGTCGATCCACAGATCCGGGATCTCCCACGGGATGAAGTGGCCACCGCGGTCGTGGACGGTGAGCTCGACGTGGTTGTACCACTGGGCGCGGTCGCCGGTGCGGAAGTTCTCGACGCGGCCCTCGGTGTCGACACCGGGCGGGTTCTCGTAGCCGACGAAGGTGATGCCGGTGGGTGCCTGAACGACCGGAAGGCGGTCGTGTGAAGGCGTCCAGGGATAGCGATTGTTGTTGGCGTAGAGGCGGATCGAGGTGCCGATGGTGTTGGTGGCCCAATAGATCGTGGCGTGGGTGAGCAGATCGTCTCTGCTGAACACGGTTTCGACGTCACCGCCGTTGTCGCTCCACTTGCTCCACCGCTCCAGAATCCACGCCAGCATGCCCGCCGGAGAATCCGACAGGGCGTGGGCGAGGGTGCTGGGGGCGAGCAGGTGCGCGGCCAGGTGGACGGCGAAACGTCTGTCCAGCTCCACGAATCGTGCGTGCACCGCCGCGGGCAGGTCGTCGGGAATCGGCCGTCCACCGCTGAAGTCCCAGGCTCGATCGCCGTTGAACAGGGTCAGTTTCAGCCCGGATCCGATGTGGATGGCATACAACTCCTCGGCGTACTTGTGGCCGAGCTGCGCGGTGACCAGCGCGCCGACGTCGCAACCCGCGGCGGCGTATTTCTCGTACCCCAGCACCTCGGTCATCAGTGTGTGCCAGAGGTCGGCGACCTTCCAGAAGTTCAGATCGGGGCGGTCGAGCAGCGGACTGGAGAATCCGAAGCCCGGAAACGACGGCACGATCACGTCGAACGCCTCGGCCGGGTCGCCGCCGTGCGCACCCGGATCGGCCAAGGGGCCGGCGACCTTGGACCAGTGCCAGAACGTCCAGGGCCAGCCGTGCGTCAGGATCAGCGGTGTCGGATTCGGGCCGACTCCGGGTTTGCGCATGATATGGATCGGCACTCCGTCGATGTCGACCTTGTAATGCTGAAAGGTGTTGATCTCGGCTTCGGCTGCGCGCCAGTCGTATCCGCTGCGCCAGTAGTCGACGAGCTCCCGCAGATAACCGGCGGGCACGCCGTAATACCCGTCGTCGTTGCCCACGTCGTCGGGCAGGCGGGTCCGCTCCAGGCGCTGCCGCAGGTCGGCGAGCACACCGTCGGGGACGTGAATCGTCGTGGGAGTCAAGGGGAACGGTCGGGCATCGTCGGTGGTGTCGTTCATATGGCCTCCTGCGCCGTGTGATCGCCACAATTACATAAGCAACTTATTTAAGCAACTTGTATAAGTTCCGGATATAGTTGCTCGTGTGGACGACATCGATGATTTCGACGTGGACGGGTTCGCCGCGGTGATCGAGGACTTCAACCGCGTCTACATCCGCATACCGGTCCGGGAGAAGCTGCCGTTCACCACGCTGTCGGTGCTCGACACCCTGGCGCAGCGGGGCCCGATGCGACTGACGGAGCTGACCGATACCGAACAGATGACCCAGCCGGGCATCACGCAACTCGTCGCGCGCCTGGAGCGCGACGGCCTGGTGCTGCGTCGCCGCGACCCCGGTGACGGGCGGGCCGTGCTCGTGCACCTCACCGAGGCCGGCCGGCAGATCCGGCGCAGCCGCCACGACGACCGGGTGCGCTATCTGGTTCCGCTGATCGGCGAACTGAGCCTCGCGCAGCGCCGGGCCTTGGCGGCCGCCCTACCCGCGCTCACCCGGCTGGCGCAGTTGGAACGGGAGCGCTGACACCGCGCATCCGTCCCGGCCCGCTGTTGCCTGCGGAAGGCTCACCGCCACACCAATTTCAGCACCGCGGGGGTCAGCAGCATGCGGATCACCGTGGCATCCAGGATCAGGGCCGCGATCATGCCGTAGGCGATGTATTTCATCAGCACCAGATCGGAGAAGCCGAACGCACCGGTCACCACGATCAGAATCGCCGCCGCCGAGGTGATCACCCCGCCGGTGTGGGCGATGCCGTAGCGGATCGCCTCCGCCGGCGGCGCCCCGCCCGCCCGTGCCTCGGCCATGCGCGATTGCAGGAACACTTCATAGTCGGTGGACAATCCGAACAGCACCGTCACGATCAGCACCAGCACCGCGAACATCAGCGGCCCCGGGGTGAAGCCGAGCAGGCCCGCGCCGTGCCCTTCGACGAACAACCACGTCAGAATGCCCAGTGCGGCACCGAGACTCAGCGCGCTCATCAGCACGGCCTTCAACGCCAGCACGATCGAGCGGAAGGCGATGTACATCAGCACCAGGGCCGCGGTCGCCAGAATCGTTGCCAGCAAGGGTAATCCGTCGATGAGGCCGTGAATGGCGTCGCGTTCCAGGGCCGGCACCCCGGCCACCATCACCTGCACCCCGGACGGATGCGGAATCGCACGCAGCGCCGCGATGGCGGCGTCGGCGTCGGTCTTGTGCACCAGACCGGTGGACAGCACATTGATCCCGTTGGTCGTCGGCGCCGCCGCCTCGAACGGTCCCGTCAGCCCCGGTGCGAAATTGGCTTGGAACCGGATATCGGACAACTGCTGCGGATCCGCCCCCACGACCACCAATTTCAGTGGCTCCGTGCGGAATTCGGGAAACAGCGCGTCGAATTTCTCCTGTGCCACGCGGGCCGGGTTGTCGGCGGCCAGGTATCGCTCCGACAGGCCGCCGAATTCGATGTTGCGGAACGGGATCAGCAGGAAGAGCAGTCCGGCCACCACCGGCACGATCACCCGCGCGGGATGACGCATCGCGAACAGGGCCAGCTTGGAGAAGAACCCGTTGTCGATCTCCTGGGCGCTGCGGATCCCGGCGAACCGGTGCCAGCCCCACAGATCGATGCGCCGCCCGACGATACTCAGCGCCGCCGGCAGCGCGGTCACCGACAGCAGCGCCGCCAGCAGTACCGAACTGATGCCGCCGTAGGGCACCGAGCGCAGCACCCCGTTCGGGTAGATGAACAGCGCCGCCAGGCTCACCGCGATGATCGCGGCGGAGAACAGCACCGTGCGCCCGGCCGTGGCGACCGTGCGCGCGGTCGCCTCCTCCACACTGCGCCCGGCCGCCAGCTCCTCCCGGAACCGCGTCACCGCGAACAGGCCGTAGTCGATCGCCAGCCCCAGGCTCACCAGGGTGACCACGGCGCTGGCGAAGACGTTGACGTCGATGTGGTCGGTGAGCAGGCGCATCATGCCCTGACTGCCCAGGATCGTCATCCCGCCGATGAGTACCGGCAGCAGCGCGCCGACCACGCCGCCGAACACGAAATACAGCAGCACGGCCACCACCGGCAGCGCGATCAGCTCGGCGCGGTGGATATCGTCCTGCATCCCGATGTTTATGCCCTCGACCACCGGTTGCAGACCCGCCAGCTGTACCGTCGTGCCGCCCGGTCCGCGCCCGGAACCGCCTGCGCCCAAATCCTTTTGGATGGCGAGGTAGTTGTCGACGGTGGCGGTGTCGGAGCCGTGCAGGCCGATGCTGGCGAAGGCGTGGGTGCGGGAGGCGTCGGCGAACTGCCCCATCATCGAGCCGTCGAAGTAGCTGTCGATCTTCTTGATCCGGTCCGGATACCGGTCGTGCAGATCCTTCAGGGCCGAGGCGATCGCCGTGCGGATCGGCGGATCGTCGACGGTGTGGCCGGGTGGTGCGGTGTAGAGCACGATCACGTCGGCATCGGTGTCGCGGCCGAAGGTCTGGTCGGCGAGTTTGGAGGCGACCACCGATTCGCTGTGTTCGTCGAACCACCCGCCCTGGGTCAGCCGGGAGCCCAGATCACGGCCGTAGAACCCCGAGACGGCCACGATCAGCACGAAGATCGCGAACACCAGGTAGCGATGGCGATGAACGAATCGACCCCAGCGCAGCAGAAACCCCTCGAGCATGCCGGGGGTCAGCCGCAGGCCGCGGTGCGGTAGTCGGCCGAACGCAGGATCCCGCACAGATCGTTGCGCGAGATCTTCCACTTCCCGTCGATATCGACGAAATGCACGATGGTGGTGCGCACGTTCTCGCCGCTGCCGTCCTTGTCCAGCCGCATCGTGGCGGTGAGGGTGCCGTCGTGGTTGTCGAATACCGGATCGACCACGCCGTAGACGGCGCGCGGATTGTCGTGCAGCGCCTTGTACATGTCGGGAATGGCGTCCTTGAACGCGGCGCCGTCCTCGATCAGGTCGGTGCGTTCACTGTCGGGCAGCGAGGGATCCAGTGCGCGTTTGATCTGTGAATCCAGCTGTGCGGCGGTCGGCAACGGCGGCCGGTTGGCGCTGCTGACGGCGGCCGCCTCCGAGGAGGAGGTGAGCGCGGCGTAGGCCGACGAGCGCGCCGCCGCCACCGAAGCCTCGTCGGGACCGCTGTCGCAGGCGGCGATCACCAGCGCGAGCATCGTGATTCCGAATGCGCCGTGGACCGTGCGTCGCAATGCCATTACGTCCTCGAATGTGTCGAAAGTAACCGGTGGTTCCTACAGTCTGGCACGTGTGATCAGCGGCCCTCGATGACCGCGCTCAACCGGTTCAGCAACGCGCGCACCGTCGTGGTCGCCCCGCGCTGCGCCGGGACCGGCACGGCGGTCGGCACCAGATCACGCACCAGGGCGCGCACGCTGCGGGCGTCGTCGAGGTCGATATCGGTGACGGCGGCCTCGACCACGGCCACCACATCCTCGGGGCCGGGCACGTCGGTGGGGGTGTCGGCGCGGTAGATCTCGAGGGTGAGGGTGGAACGCACCGTGCGGAAGGCGAACGGCTGCCCCTCGGCCGTTCGGCCGAACCCGTGGGCGAACGGACCAACGGTTAAATCTTCAAGTGTGAATTCAGACGTGCGGTCTGTTTCCAACCGAGACTCCCCTGGTTCGACGTCCGATATGAGGTATCCACGGTAACGGGTGAGGCGCGTGCCACGCCGGAACCACCCCGGTGACCGGGCCGCGTGTCCGATCATGGTCAGATGAAACAGTACGCATGAGTCACACGAAGGAGTTCGGAGCATGCGGGGTTATCGGTCGGCACTGGGTGCCGTCCTCGCGGCCGCCGGCGCCGTCGTGCTCGTCGCGGGCTGTTCCTCCCACAGCGACGACACCACTGCCCCCGCGGCCGGTGCTCCCGGACGCGCCGCCGCCGCGCCGGCGGCGACCGCCACGCCCGCCGGAGCCGTCACCGCCTTCGGGCCGGTCGCGACACTGCTCGCCGAACCCGCCACCGGCCGGGTGGTCGCCCTCGACCCCAACGGCCTCGGGTTACGCCTGGTCGACCCCGCGAATCCCGCGGCCGCGCGGGCGCTCACCCTGCCCGCGCAGGCCACCGGCCTCGCCCTCGGCGCCCCGGGCGAGGTGCTCGTCGCGGCCGGGCGGGAGGTGTTGCGCGTCGATATCGCCACCGCCGCGATTCGCCCGGTGCCCGTCGACGGCGACGTGCGCGCGATTGCGCGGCGCGGGGACGGCCGTCTGGTGGCCGGACTCGACGGTGGCCGCGTGCAGATCCTCGACGCGGACGGACATCCGAACAAGACCATCAGCGGCCTGGGCACCGTCGACGCGGTGGCCGCCACGGCGAACGCGGTCGCCACGCTGGATCTGGACCAGACCACTCTCACCGAACTCGACCTCGATCGCGACCGCGCGGGGCTGGCCCTGCGCGCGGGCCTGGGCGCCACCCATGTGATCAGCGACCATTACGGCCGCCTGCTGGCCACCGATACCTCCGGCGGAGCCCTGCTGGTCTACACGACCGATCCGCTGCTGCTGCGCCAGCGCTTCCCGGTCGGGCCCTCCCCCTACGCCCTGGCCTACGATGAACGGTCCGACACCGTGTGGCTCACGCTCAGCGGAAGCAACGAGGTGGTCGGTTTCGATCTGTCGACCGGTATACCGGAAGAAGTGGGTCGCTTCGCAACGGTGCGCCAGCCCAATTCGCTGACGATCGACAGCCGCACCGGCGACATGTTCGTCGGGTCGGCAACCGGAGACGGTCTGCAACGCATCGGCGCGGACCAGAGGAAGAGAGGTCAGTGATGGCTCGAGCGCCTCGATACGAGTCGGCGTCCGGCGCCGCACACCACGACCGGCGCAGACGGTCGATTCCCGCGGGATGGGAGGAGACCAGCGAAGAAGGAGAATACGAGTACGTGCCGCTACGACTACCCCCGGACGTGAATCGGGTCACCGCGTCCATGCGCCTGGCCATCCAGGCCGAATTCGGCGGCTGGGAGCTCTCGCGAGTACGCGCCTACACCGACGGCAGCCGGCGAGTGTTGTTGCGGCGGCGCAAAACCAGCTTCCCCGTGACCGAAACGGGGATGTGAGGGATGTATTCCTTATTCCTGCGGTTGCTGTTCCTGGTGCCGCCCGAGCGTATCCATCACCTCGTGTTCACCGTCATCCGGCTCACGACCGCTTTCCCGCCCACACGATGGCTGGCCCGAAAACTCACCGCGGCCGGCGATCCGATCCTCTCCACCACCGTCTTCGGCGTCCACTTCCCGGCGCCGCTCGGGTTGGCGGCCGGGTTCGACAAGAACGCCGCCGGTGTGAACGCTTGGGGTGCACTGGGTTTCGGGTTCGCCGAGATCGGCACCGTCACCGCGCAGGCGCAGCCGGGTAATCCGGCGCCGCGACTGTTCCGGTTGCCTGCCGACCACGCGCTGATCAACCGGATGGGCTTCAACAATCACGGGGCCGCCGCAGCCGCGGGACGGCTGGCCGCACGCCGGAGCGGTGGCGTGCCGATCGGCGCCAACATCGGCAAGACCAAGGTCGTGGAGCCCGAACACGCCGCCGAGGACTACGCGCTCAGCGCGCGGCTGCTGGGCCCGCTCGCGGACTTCGTCGTGGTCAACGTCAGCTCACCCAACACCCCGGGGCTGCGCGATCTGCAGGCCGTGGAATCACTGCGCCCGCTGCTGCGCGCGGTGCTCGACAGCGTCGCGGCCGGCGCCGAACCCAAACCGGTCCTGGTCAAGATCGCCCCCGACCTGTCCGACGAGGACATCGACGCGGTCGCCGACCTGGCCGTCGAACTCGGGCTCGCCGGAATCGTGGCCACCAACACCACCATTCGCCGCGACGGACTGGCCACTCCGGCCGCCGAGGTCGCCGCGATGGGCGCGGGTGGGTTGTCCGGACCGCCGGTCGCCGGCCGCTCGCTCGAGGTGCTGCGCCGCCTCTACGCCCGCGTCGGAGACCGGCTGGTACTGATCTCGGTCGGCGGCATCGAGAACGCCGATCAGGCCTACGAGCGCATTCTCGCGGGAGCCTCGCTGCTGCAGGGCTACACCGGGTTCATCTACGGCGGGCTGTTCTGGACACGCTCGGTGCACCGCGGCATCGCCGCGCGCCTGCGCGCGGACGGATACCGCAGCCTCGCAGAGGCCGTGGGCGCCGCCCACACCGCCCGCGCCTGAGCGCGGCCGGCCCCACCCGCTCGCCGATCCCTCTGCTGCGGCCGGTTTCCGGTGCGCGGAGCCGGTTGCTACCGGCCGGAACAGCCCCCCGAATGTCCGATTTCACGTTTAGGATGGGTGATCCGCATCACGTCCCCGACGTGATGTTCGTGCACCGACCGGGAACAAGGGATATGACCACAGCAGAGATCGGCTACACCCACCACACCGGCGCCACGGTCCGCACCGTGCCCGAGGCCTTCCAGCAGACGGCGACACTACGCCCGAATCAGGTCGCGTTGCGGACCGTCGGCGGTACCCAGCAGATCACCTGGGCCGACTACGCGCGCCGGGTGCGCGCGATCGCGGCCGGGCTGGCGAAACTCGGTGTCGCGCACGGTGACACGGTCGGGATCATGCTCACCAACCGGCCGGAGTTCAATCTGGTCGACACCGCGATCCTGCATCTGGGCGCCACCCCGTTCTCGGTGTACAACACCAGCTCTCCCGAACAGATCGCGCACGTGTTCGGCAACGCCGAGAACGGCGTGGTCGTCACCGAACAGGCGTTCCTGGCGCCGATCACCGGCTCCGGGGTGAAACTCGAGCATGTGATCGTCGTCGACGGCGCCGCACCCGAGGGCGGGCTGACCCTCGATCAGGTCGAGAACGATCCGGCCGAGGATTTCGATTTCGACGCCGCCTGGCAGGCGGTGCGGCCCGACGATCTGGCCACCCTGATCTACACCTCCGGCACTACCGGGCCGTCGAAGGGCGTGGAGATCACCCACGCCAATGTCGTCGCCCAGATCGTCGCGCTCACCAACGGCGCCCTCGTCGCCGATATCGAAGCGCGGGCGGTGTCGTACCTGCCGGCCGCCCATGTCGCCGACCGCATCTCCGGACACTGCCTGAACCTGTTCACCGGCGTCACCATCACCTGCGTGCCGGATCCGCGCGAGATCGCCGCCGCCCTGCCCGATGCCCGGCCGACCTTCTTCTTCGGCGTGCCGCGGGTGTGGCAGAAGATCAAGGCCGGTGTCGACGCGGCGATCGCCACCGAATCCAGCGCGGTCAAGAAGGCGCTGGCGCAGTGGGCGATCGGCGTCGGCGTGGCCACCGCCCGGGCGCGATTGGCCGGCGGCAACGGCGGCCCGCTGCTGGCCGTCCAGCACAAACTCGCCGATGCGCTGGTGTTGTCGAAGTTGCGCGCCACCCTCGGCCTGGACGAGTTGAAGGTCGCCTCCTCGGGCGCGGCCGCGATCCCGCCCGAGACGCTGGAATTCCTGCTCGGGCTGGGCTTCACGGTCAGCGAGGTGTGGGGCATGTCGGAGACCACCGGCGTCGGCACCTTCACCGAACTCGAGAAGCCGCGACCCGGTTCGGTGGGCCGGGCCGTCGACGGGGTGGAGATCCGCCTCGACAGCGACGGCGAACTGCTCATCCGCGGCGGCATCGTCAGCCACGGCTACCGCAAGATGCCCGAGAAGACCAGTGAGGCCATCGATTCCGACGGCTGGCTGCACACCGGCGATATCGCGACCATCGACGGCGACGGCTATGTCACCATCGTGGACCGCAAGAAGGAATTGATCATCACCGAGGCGGGAAAGAACATCTCCCCCACCAACATCGAGAATTCGGTGAAGGCCGCCTCGTCGCTGATCGGCCAGATCGTCGCCATCGGCGACTCCCGCCCGTACATCGCCGCGCTGGTCGTGCTCGACCCCGACACCGCCGCCGTGCGCGCGAAGGCGCTGGGCATCCCCGACGCCGATCTCGACGCCCTCGCCGCCCATCCGCAGATCCTCGAGGAGGTGCGCGCCGCGATCGTCGCCGGTAACGCCAAGCTGTCGCGGGTGGAGCAGATCAAGCGTTTCCGCATCCTGGCGCGGGCCTGGGAACCCGGCGGCGTGGAACTCACTCCCACGCTGAAGTTGAAGCGCTCGCCGATCGCCGCCGAGTACGCGGCCGACATCGCCGAGCTCTACACCGATCCGGTCCCCGAGGGAGTGCACAACCTCTAGTCGAATCGGTTCGGACACAGTCTGTTTCGCGTCGGGACTACTTCTGTTCGTAGGTGCCGACGAGCGTCGCACGCGCGATGGCGTGGGAGAACAGATTGAAACCCAGATAGGCCGGGGTCGCGTCCGCGCCGACGCCCAGCGATTCGACGTCCACGGCGTGCACCACGATGAAGTAGCGGTGGTAGCCGTGTCCGGGCGGCGGACCGGCGCCGACGAATCCGGCGAAGCCGCCGTCGTTGCGCAACTGGATCGCCCCGCTCGGCAGGGCGCCGCCTTCGCTGCCCTCTCCGGCGCTGCCCGCACCCGATTCCAGCGAGGTCACCGACGCCGGGATGTCGGCGACGGCCCAGTGCCAGAAGCCGGAGCCGGTCGGTGCGTCCGGGTCGTACATGGTGACCGCGAAACTCTTGGTCTCGGCCGGGAATCCGCTCCACGACAACTGCGGCGAGATATCTCTGCCGCCCGCCCCGAACACCCCGCTGACCTGTTCGTTACCCAGCGGCTGTCCGTCGGTGACATCGGTGGAGGTGAGGGTGAACTCGGGCAGCTGCGGCAACGCCGCATAGGGATTGTAGGAATAGTCGGGCACGAGGACCGTCCTTTCTGCTAGTCGAGCGGATCGTCAGCTGTGCAACAGGAAATGCTCCATGACGCGAGCGCCGAATTCCAGCGCCGAGACCGGCACCCGTTCGTCCACGCCGTGGAACAGCGCGGAGAAATCCAGCTCCGGCGGCAATTGCAGCGGCGCGAAGCCGAAACACCGAATTCCCAAGCGCGCGAACGCTTTCGCGTCCGTGCCGCCGGACAGCATGTAGGGCACGGTGCGGCCGTTCGGGTCGTGGGCCAAGATCGCGTCGTTCATGGCGTCGACCAGATGCCCGTCGAACGTTGTCTCGTAGGAGTCGAGTCTGGTGATCCACTCGCGCTCCACGTCCGGGCCGATCAGCTCGTCGACCTCCCGTTCGAAGGCCGCCTGCCGGCCCGGCACCACCCGGCAGTCCACCGTCGCCTCGGCGGTCTGCGGAATCACATTCGCCTTGTACCCGGCGCGCAGCATGGTCGGGTTGACGGTATCGCGCAAGGTCGCGCCGATGATGCGCGAGATGGTGCCCAGTTTCGCGAGCTGACCCTCGATATCCGGGCTGTCCGGATCGAAGTCGATGCCGGTCTCCTCGCTGACCGCGGCCAGGAATTCGGCCACCGAATCCGACAGCACCAGCGGGAACGTGTGCTTACCCAGCCGCGCCACCGCCTCGGCCAGAATCGTGACCGCGTTGTCGTCGTGCAGGAACGAGCCGTGGCCCGCGCGGGCCTTGGCGCGCAATCGCATCCAGCCCAGGCCCTTTTCGGCGGTCTCCACCAGATACAGTCGCCGCTCGGTGCCGTCACGGCGCGGCACGGTCA
The DNA here is from genome assembly GCF_001665865.1 of Nocardia sp. 852002-20019_SCH5090214. Lineage (NCBI taxonomy): Bacteria > Bacillati > Actinomycetota > Actinomycetes > Mycobacteriales > Nocardiaceae > Nocardia > Nocardia sp. 852002-20019_SCH5090214. The sequence continues at coordinate 75,091 of NZ_LZMK01000037.1, forward strand.
GCGAGAAGCCGCCGACCTCGCCGACCGCCTCGGTGACCCCTTCGAACAGATCCGGCCGGTTGTCGGCCAGCCACTGCGAACCCCACTTGCCGCCGTTCTCCTCGTCGGCGAGGAACGCGAACACCAGATCGCGCGGCGGCACCGTGCCCTCGATCTTGAACTGGCGGGCCACCGCCAGCATCATGCCGACCATATCCTTCATGTCGATCGCGCCGCGACCCCACACGTAGCCGTCGCGGATCGCGCCCGAGAACGGATGCACACTCCAGTCCGCGGCCTCGGCCGGCACCACGTCCAGATGGCCGTGGATCATCAGCGCGCCACGACCGCGATCGGCTCCGGGCAAGCGCGCGAACACATTTCCGCGTCCGGGGGCTCCCGACTCCACGTATTCGGTGGTGTAACCGGCCTGCTGCAACTGGTCGGCCACCCACTGCGCACATTCGCGTTCACCCTTGGTGGTTTCCAGCACCCCGGTATTGGAGGTGTCGAAGCGAATCAGCGTGCTGACCAATTCGACCACTTCGGCTTCCGCCCGGGAGCGGGACTCGCGCTGTACACCTGTCACGCCCCTTTCCTACCACGCGTCGCGCCGGGGCGAATGACGCCCGACCCGGCCGGGCCCGTGGAACCCCGCATCGACGTGCGTCTCGGCACGCTCACATCGCAGCGGGCTCCCCGCGCCTGCTCGGGCAATGTCGACCGCGTTGTGATCTCGCTGATCGAATTGTCCGGCCGGGGCGTCGCCGGAGATCGGCGGCGTGCCCCGACGGTGCCGTCGGCTCGGCGAGATTCTTCGCATATCGGGCGCGCGGATTCCGGTAGTGACACTTATCATTCCGGCATGCGCCGTCGTAGGTGGCTTCGGGCCGCGGTGTGCTCGATCGTGTTGATCGCCTGTGGCTGCGTCGGCGCGGTGGAACGCGACGCCTTCGAGCGGCAGATCCGCGCTCGCGGGGGTGGCCTGGTGGACGCCCTGCCGGCCGCGGCATTCGAGGCGGTGCGAAACCGGCTGGGCACCGGCGACATTCAGGCCGGCGTCGTGATGTTCGTCGCTCCCGAGTCGACGCAGTTCCGCCTGGTCCTGGCTGATCAGCCCGAGCAGGTGACCCGATTTCTTGCCGACCACGACGATCTGAGCACCCGCGAACCGGCGGTCCACCTGCGCGTCCGGAGTCCGCAGCGCCCAAGCGAACTCGACGACTACTCGTATCGCCTGGGCGCCGTGAGCGCACCGCGGCCGGTGCGCGTCTCGGCCTTCGACGACCTGGACGGCGAATGCTTCTCCCTCGGCGATGTACCCGGCCTCACCCGGCTCGAGTCGATCGTCGAGACCGCCCGCGCCCGCAGTGGTCTCGCCGACGGTGTCGTGCCGGTGATCGTCGTGAGCCGATTCGGGCGCGACATCCGTATCGTTGCCGACGTGACCTCCGCGCGGTCGGACATGATCGCCGAATTCGATTCCGCCGGTTCGTTTCTCCGTATCCGGCGGGTGTGAACAGTGGCCAGAGCGATCGTTTCCGCACTCGGCGCCGGCGTCAGCGCCGGAAGTCTCGTCAGCTTCGTCCTGCCGCTGGCGATCTGGCCCAGGGAGGCGCGGCTCACGGCGCCGCTGTTCTGCCGGGCCCCCTACCTGGATCCGATGGTGGTGTCGGACACGGTCCAGGATTCCGAGGGCACGTCGGTGAACTACACGCTCTACTGCGTGAGCGAGCGCGGCGCTCTGACCGACGAAGGTTTCGCGCTGCCGTTCCTCACGCTGTTCGCGGCGCATATCGCCCTGGTCACCGCCGTCGTCTTGGTGGCGGTGCTGTGGACGCGCAAGCCGTCGGCGGACACTCCGGCGGCGACCGGCGCCGTGGAGCTATGACGCCCAGCGGCGCGGTCCACGCCGACGCGCTAACCCGTCGTAACGGCGGCGCCGGCCGGTTCGGGCAGCTGTCCGATCGGTGTCTCCGTCGCGTTCTCCCGCCAGCCCGGCGGGCCGAAGACATAGCCCAGTCGCCCCCGCCAGGTGCGGGCGTGGCGCACGTCGCGCAAAAGCGCCGCGAATTCGTGGTAATTGACCTTCAGCGGATTCCCGGTGCCGATGTCGTGGGTGAGCCCGTAGCGGATGGGTTCGGATTCGGCGGCGAAACTACCGAACATGCGATCCCACACGATGAACACACCGCCGTAGTTGGTATCGAGGTAGGGCTGGTTGGAACCGTGGTGCACGCGGTGATGGGCCGGGGTGTTGAAGACGAATTCGACCGGCCGCCACAGGGTTCGGACGCGCTGGGTGTGGATCGGGAATTGATAGAGCAGCCCGAGGGTGTTGAGCAGGAAGATCATCCACGCGGGGAAGCCCAGCAGTGCGGCCGGCACCCATGCCAGGCTGCGCGTCATCGAGGCGATCGGGTTGAGCCAGGGCAACCGGATCGCGGTCGTGAGATTGAAGTGGGTGCTGGAGTGGTGCACCGAATGAGCCGTCCACAGCAACCGGATTCGATGATCGGCCCGATGCGCCCAGTAGTAGCAGAAATCGGTGACCACCAGTCCCAGCAGCCACACCCACCAGTCGCGCGGTGACAGGTGCAGGGGTGTCCACGAGGCCGCCAGCACGATGGTGGAGAACGGCAGCACGTATTGCAGCAGCGGCTTGGTGAGCTGGCCGATCGCATAGGTGGCCCAGTTGGTGGCCGCCTCGCGTCCGTATCGCCCGCTGGGTGCGCGGTCGGGATCGCGGCGCGCGTCCCACCACTCCACGGCCATCATGGCGATGAAGGCGGGCACCGCGTACAGCGCCAGGTCCGCATTGTTCATCCGAACTCCTGTCCGATCCGTGATCCGGCCGCACGCTGGAACCGAGGTGTCGTCGCGCGCGGCGTGCCACAGCGACGGTAATGCCGCCGACCAGCCGGAACATCGGGCCCGAGAGGGATTGCCGATCCCCCGGCCGAGGGACTCGCCGTCACGGTCCGCGCCGGTATCGTCGCGGTGTGTTGTGGGAGCGAGCGGTGTCGCCGAGCCCGTGGGCGCTGCTGCGGCGCACTCCACGGCGGCCGGGGGCAGAGAGCGCGGCGGAGCCGCCGGGCGGTGAACTGCATGCGGTTCGCCGGTCGCTGACCAGGCAGTCGGTGGCGGTCGCGGTGGTCGCGGCCGTGGTGGACGCGGTCGTCTTCACGCTCTCCGGCATCTTCGCCGTAGCGCCCGGCCCGGCCGCCGCGGTCCTGGTGGCCATCGTGGCGGCCGATCTGGCCTTCGCGGCGCCACCGGCGACGGCTGCGGTCGTCGCGGTCGTCCAGGTCGGGATCCGGCTGGCGGTCACCGTGTTGCTGCACCGGCACGGGCTGCCCGTCCGGGTGGCCGACGTCGGCTTCCTCGTGGCCGGCTATCGGGCGGGTGCCTGGTTGTCGGGCCGGGCCTCACTGGTCACGGTGCCCGTCCTGGTGCTGGGGGCGTGCGGTGCGCCGCTGATCGCCGGCGGGGCGCCTGCGGCGGACTGGCGGCTGCTGCTCACATCATCGATCTCCGGTGGCGTCGTGCCGTGGCTGGTCGGCCGCTACACCGCAGGTCGCGGCGCCTACATCGCGGAACTGGAGCAGCGCGAACGGCTCGCCCGCCAGCAGCAGCGGACCGCGCTGGAACGGGCGCTGACCGACGAACGCGAAGCGATCGCCCGCGACCTGCACGACGTCATCTCCCATCACGTGAGCGCGATCGGCATCCATGCGGGCGCGGCGCGTCTGGCGCTGCACGGAAGCGGCGCCGCCGCCGCCGCGGCGACGCGCTCGCTGTCGGCGGTGGAATCGGAGAGCCGCGCCGCGATGGTGGATCTGCGCCGTCAGCTGGATCTGCTGCACGGCCGCGAGGACGCCGCCCGCCAGCCCGGTATGGCCGATATCGACGATCTGGCCGACCGCGTGCGCGGCGCCGGGCTGGACCTGACCGTCACCACCACCGGCGCCGAACTACCCCGTTCGCTCGACATCACCGTCTACCGGATCGTCCAGGAACTGCTCACCAACGCCCTGCGCCACGGCGCCGGCAGCGCGCGGCTGACGGTCCGCAACGACGGTACCGGGGTCGAGATCGAGCAGTCCAATCCGCTTGCCGGCGAAGAGGATTCGAACGTGTCCGCACCTTGCGCACCGGCGCGACCGCTCGGTTCGGCAGCGACTCCGCACGGGCCCGATGCGGTCCGCTTCCCGGCCGCTGAGCGTGCGACCGTCCGCGCCACCGCACCGGCCGGGGCCAGGTTCCGTTCCGGTCGGCGAACGCCGGCGCGAGAACGCGCGACCGTCGCCCGGCCGGGTGGTGCCGCGCCGGAAGAGACCACGGGCGTGCACCGGGGACTCGACGGCATCCGCCGGCGCGCGGAGTTGTTCGGCGGCAGCGTGGACCACGACGTCGCCGACGGTCACTGGCGGGTTCTCGTCCGGCTCCCAGGCGGGCGGTCGTGACGGGCACGGTCCGGGTCCTCATCGCCGACGACCACGCGATGTTCCGATCCGGACTGCGGGCCGTCCTCGATGCGGCCCCGGACCTCGAATGCGTCGGCGAGGCGGGCGACGGTCGCACCGCCGTCGCCGACACCGCACGGCTGCGGCCCGATGTGGCGATCCTCGACATCCGGATGCCGAAACTCGACGGTCTGGCAGCCACGGAGGCCATCGTGGCCGCCGGCGGTACCCGGGTGCTGGTCCTGACCACCTACGACAGCGAGGCGAGCCTCGCGCGCGCCCTGCAGGCCGGTGCCAGCGGCTTCCTGCTCAAGACGCTGCCTCCGGAGGAGCTGATCGCGGCGATCCGCGTGGCGGTGCGCGGTGACGCGATCATCGACCCGTCGATGACCCGCCGGCTGGCCACTCGGCTGGCCGACACGCTGGCCCCGGCGCCACCGCCGGATCACGCCCTGACCGCCCGGGAACAGCAGGTGCTCCTCCTGCTCGCCGACGCCCGCAGCAACAGCGAAATCGCCGCCGCCCTGGGGGTCGGCGAGGAGACCGTGAAGACCCACGTCTCCCGGATTCTGGCGAAACTGCAAGTGCGCGACCGCATTCAGGCCGTCGTGTACGCCTACCGGCACGGCCTGGTGCGATCGCCCGGCCGCTAGCCGTCCGCCGGGCACCCCGACGACGTGGGCGAATCGTGGCAAATTTCCCGCATCTCGGGTATCCGAACCCCCGCCACCACCGCCGAACCGGGATTATCCTCGCGGTGTGTCGACCCATCACCGGGCTGCCGGTGATGTTCAATCGGTGCCGTTGAGGTTCCAGCGAACGAGTGAAAGGTTAGAGACATGGCACTTCCCACCATGACCGCCGAGCAACGCTCCGAAGCGCTGGCCAAGGCGGCCGCGGTCCGTAAGGCGCGGTCGGAACTGATCGAGCAGATTCGCAAGGGCTCGGTCTCGTTGGCCCAGGTGCTCGAGCGTGCCGACAAAGAGGACCTGGTCAAGAAGACGAAGGTCGCCGCGGTCATCAAGGCTCTGCCCGGCATCGGGCCGGTCAAGGCGGCAAAGCTGATGGACGAAGCCGATATTCCGGTCGACCGCCGTATCGGCGGCCTGGGGTCCCGTCAGCGTGCCGCACTGCTCGAGGCGTTGACGAACTAGCCCTCCCGAAGGCGGCGCTCAGCAGTCACCCGCGAGTCCGGGACCTGCACGGACACCCGTGATTTGGACCTCGCGGAGAGATCCGTTAACCTTGCTGAGCACCACCGGTCCGGGTGGCGGAATGGCAGACGCGCTAGCTTGAGGTGCTAGTGCCCTATTAACGGGCGTGGGGGTTCAAGTCCCCCTCCGGACACTGTGTGTAACTCGGAGTTACAGATAACCCCCGGCTTCGGCCGGGGGTTATCTGTTTCCCGAAATTCTATCGCGTCGGCTCCGCGCCGTCGGAGTGTTCGCCCACATGGGCTCCCCCGAATATGGCACGAGCCTGCTGTGAGTTCAGTTTCCGCTGGTCGCAGCTGCTGATTTGGGCGGGCTCAGCCGGCTCCCGATGTGGCCCGGTCGTGGTCTCGGAGTAGCCTGCGGTCCCGCGCCTATGCGGGCCGACCATCACGCGCGGCCGGAAAGCGGCGTGACGCCACCGATACAACTGCGCCGAGTGCGCGACGTTCGTCCGCGACTCTCGAGGCTAGCGGTTTGTCACCGGCTAGTGCAGTTCTCCGATGGGGTAATCGGGCACTGTAACCCCCGCGCTGTTGAAACAGAACCAATACCAGTCGCCACCGAGGTGACGGGATGCGCCTGCCGCGGGCCGGTGGCCGGAATGATCGGCAAAGCCACTCCCCATCGAGCAATAGTTCGCCATAGGGCCAGTCCTGAAGTAGATGCCGTCGTCGCGGCGTTCCACACCGCGTATGCGATAAAGGCCGAGGCGGCCACCTTCGAACGTCCGTGGATCGACCCCAGCAGTCACCTGCTGTGCCGCATCGTCGAAGGCGTGCGCCGAGAGGTACCAGCGTGCAGCCATTGGCAGGTGTGCGCTCCATGAAATGGCCGTGAGCGCGATTATCAGTACGGGAGCAGCCAGGGGGCCGAGCTCAGGTACCCGAAGCCGCCGGGATCGGATTGCCAGGATCGGGTAGGTGATGACCACGGTCCACACCACAACCGCCACGAATGCCCCGCCGAGGATCTCCGACGGGGACAACGACATGATCTCGGTGCCGGCCGGCTCGCTCGCCGGGACGAGTATCCCAAGGCAGGCCACGACAGTGCAGACGAGCAGAAGAAGCCTGCGAAGCAGTGACCGGTGTCGTCGGTTCCATGGTGTGCTTTTCTTGGTCGGGGCCGTACTCACGGCAGGAGCCTAAGCTCCTGGCCGCGATCGTGGGTGTCGGTGTGTCGCCGCCGATGAAAGGTTGCCGCTGCGCCGTCACTCCTGTCGAGTGTGTCTGTAATACAACCAAATTCGCCGTGGCCATCGCGCACAGCCTCGCGGGTGATCGGTGACAGGCCGGTTCGGAGGAACAACTGCCCCGCACAGTCGTTGTCGCGCGCGGGGAGATGCTGCAACTGGTTGTTGTCAGCTCCGGATTCGAGTTCGGTCACCGACCGACCACACCGACACCGGCTCTCGCGCCAGCCATTACATCCACGGCGTCCCTGACATCAGCGGTTACGCCACAGAACGTGGAACTGTCCGCGACGGCCTCTATCGCGGCGATTCGGCGCCGTCGGAGTCGGAGTGTTCGCCCACATCGGGCAGATCCGCGACTGCCGCTGTCACGGTCGGGTACAGCCCGACCGGCGTCGAGCCTGCTTCGGCGGTGCCCAACGCGTCACCGAACTGGCCGATCGAGCGGGCGATCCGGAAATCGATGTGGCGCCGGCCCAGATCGTCGCGCAGATCCGCCAGCATCGCCGCGGCGGTGACGTCGATACTCGGCGAGGTCTCGGCATCGAGCACCACCAGCCGGGTGGCGTCGGTGCACAGCTGCTCGATACGACCGCGCACATAGTCGGCGTTGGCGAAGAACAGGCCCGATTCGACGCGCACGACCACCAGATCCGGCCGCTGGGTCAACTCGGGATGCCGGTCCGCGTCCAGCCACAGCGTGCCCGACCGCACCACCGGCGCCACATGCGGGCGCGACGAGCGGTACACCAGCAGCAGCATGGAGATGCCGATGCCGATCAGCAGGCCGGGCAGCGTATCGAACAGCAGGACGCCGATCATCGCCGCGACGGCGGCGGTGAAGTCGGCACGGGCGGCCTTGCCGTAGATTCCGCCCAGCCGCTGCGTCCACACCCGATACAGCCGCCGCAGCGCCGCGAAGTCGACCAGCTCGATCACCGCCGCGATCACCACACCCGCCAGCGTCGCCTCGGGCAGGTTCTCGAACAGGCCGGTGAGGAACAGCAGGGTCAGCACCGTCAGCGCCGCCACCACCAATCCGCTGCCCTGTGATTTGGCCCCTGCCGAGCCGTTGACGGCGGTTTTGGACAGGCTTCCGTTCACGACCATGCCCGACGCCAGCCCGGCGCCCAGATTCGCCGCTCCCAGGCCGAGCAGTTCGCGGTTGGCGTCGATCTGGTAACCCGCTTCGGCCGCATAGGTTTTCGCCGCACCGAGGCCCTCGGCGAAGCCGATCAGCAGGACGCCGACCGCGGGGCCCAGCAGATCGATGTAGTCGCTGACATCGAGGCCGTCCGGAAGTCCCAGCGCCGGCAGACCGGAATCGATATGGCCGACGATGGCGACTCCGCGCTCGTCCAGATCGAACACCGCGACCGCGCCGATCCCGGCCAGCACGGCCAGTAACGAACCGGGTACCAGCGGCAGCCATCGCTTCACCACCAGCACGATCGCCAGACTCACGAAGCCGACCACCACGGTCCGCCACTGTGCATCGCCGAGGTGGCGCAGCACTCCCCACGCCTGTTCGAAGAAATTGCCCGCGTGCTTGGGGATGCCGAGCAGTTTCGGCACCTGGCCGATGATGATGGTCAAGGCCAGCCCGATGATGAAACCCTTCAGGACCGGTTCGGAGATGAACGCCGCGACGAAGCCGAGCCGGATCGCTCCCGCGATCAGGCCCACGATTCCGGTGGCGATGGCCAGCCCCGCCGAAAGCGCGATGTAGCGGCCGCCATCGGCACCCGCCATCGGTGTCACGATCGCCGCCGACAGTGCCGCGGTCGCCGACATGGGTCCCACGACCAGATGGCGGGAACTGCCCGCCAGCGCGTAGAGCACGAGCGACGGTACGGCCGCGTAGAGGCCCACGACCGGCGGCACACCCGCGATCGTGGCGTAGGCCAGTGCCTCGGGCACCAGCACAGCCCACACGGTAAGTCCGGCGACGACATCGGCGCGCAACCACTGCGGGCGATATCCCGCCAAGGACTGGAGTATCACCCAGCGTGCCGCCACCTGTCCTCCACACGTCCGCGGGACCGGTCTTCTCGATCACCGACCGTCGTTGCCGCTCGGCAGGGACGCTAACGGCGGTGGCGGCGGGCGCGCGTCACACGTTGCGGGTGAATTCGTGGTCGGCGCTCACACCTTCTTGCCGACCGCGCCGTAGAGCGAGACCTTCTTGTCGTGGTCGGCGGGATGTTCGATGCCCTCCTGCCGCCACCGGTGAATGACCTCCACACCCGGCTCGACGAGTTCGAGGCCGTCGAAGAAGCGGGCGACCTCGTCACGGCTGCGCGGGCGCACCGGAATGCCCTGATCCGAATACACCTGCAGCAGGCGGCCCATCCCGTCGGGATCGTTGTCACCGTTGTCGAAATCCGTGGTGACATGGCTCATCGCGAGATACGAACCGGGGGCCAGCGCATCCATCAGCGTGTTCACCATGGCGTAGACGTCACCGGGCACGAAGTGGACCACCGCCATCAGCGAAATCGCCACCGGCTGCGACAGATCCAGCGTGTCGCGCAGCTCGCGAGAAGCGAGGATCGCCTCGGGATCCGCGGCGTCGGCCTGCACATAGGTGGTACGGCCTTCGGGGGCGCTCACCAGCAACGCCCGTGCGTGCGCGAGCACGATCGGATCGTTGTCGACGTACACCACCCGCGACTCGCATGCGTGTTCCTGCGCGACCTGGTGCAGATTGGGTTCGGTCGGAATCCCGGTGCCGATGTCGAGGAACTGGCGCACGCCCTGCTCGGCGAGATAGCGCGTCGCGGTGCGCATGAATTCGCGGTTGGTGCGCGCGGTCAGGCGGACCGCGGGAAAGTTCGCGAGAGCGGTCTCGGCGGCGCGGCGGTCGGCCTCGTAGTGGTCCTTGCCGCCGAGAAAGTAGTCGTACATGCGGGCTGGGTGTGCCACATCGGTGCGCAGGTCGACCGGATGATCGGACACGGGAAGGCTCCTCGCGGGTCGGGAATGTATCGCCGATATATAGCGCATACGATCCAATTCGGCAGGGGGACGGCGTAATTCGCGATCAGGCCGGGGCGGAGTTGTCTGGCGGGTGCCGGGGCGACCGGGGATCGGGATCGGCGTCGTGCGCGGGGCCGATACGCGGATCGGCGAAGATCTCGGCCGCATCCGAGACCGCCGCCGCCCGCGTCGCGGCCGCATCGCTCACCCGCAGGGCATACAGGTGTTGGTCCGGGTCCACCGCGACGAGGCCGTAATCGAGGTCGACCTCGGCCTCGGTGAGGTGCAATTCACGCAGCGCCGCCGCCAGGGTGGCGTCGCTGGAGAGCCGGACGGTGAGCAGCGGCATGGTTCCACGCTACGCGCGGATCTCGGTGTTCTTCAGCTCCGCCAGCAGCGCGGCGGCGTTCACCACACCGAATCCGTAGTCGTAGTCGAACCCGCCGGGCTGCGCGGTTGCGGTGCGCCGCAACAGGTCTCGCAGCTGGGCCGGTGCCAGCTTGCTCGCCGGATAGACCGTGCGGATCGCCGCGACCAGTCCGGCGGCGACCGGGCAGGCCGCCGACGTTCCGGTGTCGGGCTCTTTCGCGCCGAATACCGTCGACCCGAGGAAGTGGGTGTAGCTGCAGATGTCGGGTTTGCGGTCGGACAACCGGCCCGGCCCCTGCGAGGAGTAGCCGACGCGCTGTCCCTTGCTGTCGACTCCGCCGATGCTCAGCACGCTCGGATGCGAATTGGCGCCGCCGATCGGCCGATCCTGGTACGCGCACCGCGAATCGGGACAGTCGCGACCGCAATTGCCCGCGGCGAACAGGATGTCGGCGCCGGCCGCTTCCAGCGAACCGACGATCACGTTGAACGGATGCGACGGGTTGTCGGAGTAGTTGCCGGGCTGCCCCACCGGGAAGTCCCAGTCCGGTGAGAAGGCGCCCCAGCTGTTGCTGATCACCAGCGTGCGGGTGGCCTCCGGCTGGTCGGTGAGCACGGTGCGCAGATGGGCGTAGGCGGCCAGCGCGTCCGACAGCAGCCCGTCCATCGTGGAGCCGCCGCGAGTCTTGCTCTGCAGCACCGGAATATCGAGCAGCGTGGCGTTCGGCGCACCGATCAGGGTGTCGAACGCGCACATCGATCCGTGGTCGACCGGGAACTGTCCGGCCGTGCCGCTCACCCCCGGCGGATTCCAGCTGCGCGCGGCGTCGACGGTCACCGGGCCGCCGCGGGCCTGCTCGACGCGGGCGGCGTTGACGCCGGTGTCGACGATCGCGACCGCGACCGATTTTCCGTCCATCCCACCGGCGGCCAGATCGCCGGTGTGCAACAGGGTTTGCACGTCGTGCCAGGTGCCGACCGCTGGATCGCCGCCGCAGGTGAGGTTCGTCTCGATCCGCGGGTCGGCGAAAACGCCTGCCACGTCGCGGGTTCCGGTCAGTCGTGCCACCGTGGCGTCGAGGTCGTCGTCGGGGATCTGCCCGCGCACCACCACCGAACGCGCGCCCGCTCGGTCGGCGGCGACAGTATCCGGGACGGACAGTGGGGCGAAGTCGTGGTCGAGGTCGAACCCGGGCAAATCGCCGGCGACATCCGCCGGGGCCACCGAGACGGCCGGATCGGCAACTGCGGCAATCAGATCGGCGGAGGGACGGAGTTGGATGAGTGCGCGCATATCTGCCATCCTGCCGCCAATTGCCGCGAATTTCCCCCTATTGCGCGAACGGAGTGCTCACCCGGTCAGCGCGCGGCCGACACCACGTCCACGAGGGCTCGGACTGCGCGCCGGCAGTCGTCGCGGCTGTAGCCCAACAGGCGCACTTCGTCGGGATCCGGTTCGTAGGCCAGGGTGTTGCCGCGGCCCTGGATGATCGAGGCATCCGGCTGCAATCGGTGCGGCTCGTCGCGCTCGGTGATGACCCGCCCGCCGCCCGCGGCGTCGACGAGCATCTGGAAGAACTCCCGATACGACAGGTTCTGGTCGCCGACGAGGTAGGCCGCACCGGGCTCACCCCGCACCAGTGCGCCCCGAATCGCCTGTGCGAGTGAGGCAGCGGACATGTAGTTGGTGCCGCCGGCGGGTGCGAAGTCGGGGATGTCGGGTTCGTTCCCCGCCGCCCAGGAGATCATCCGCCGATAGCGGCGAGCCGACGTTCCCGGCACCGCACCGATGATCGACGGTGGATTGAGGGTGCACGCGGCGAACGAATCGTCGGCGAGCGCGCGGGCGCCCTCGTCGGCGGCTTTGCGCGCCGCGATATACGGGTTGCGCTCGGCGAGGTCGGGGCGTAGCTGGTGGTAGTAGCTGCCGACCTGCACGAAGCGCGGCACGCCGGCCTGCTTGGCCAGGGCCGCGAAACGGGGTACGCCGACGCTCTGGGTGGTCTCCCAGAATCGCCGGGTGTCGTCCTCGGGAGTCATGTGCCGCACGTCCTGCCCTGCGGCGAACACGATGCCGTCGAAGCGTTCCAGTTGTGCCGGGGTGAAGGTGGGCACCGTGTAATCGCCCAGCAGCAGCGGAAAATCGGCAACCGGTGAATCGGCCGATATCGGGCCGCGGCCCGCGACGGTGACCTCGTCACCGTGCTCGCGCAGGTGCAGCGCGGCGTGCACGCCGATCATGCCGGTGCCACCGACGATCAGAATCTTCATCTGCGGACATCTCTCGCTGAGTGGGAACAGGGGCGTGGCCGGTCGGTTCCGGTCGCTCGTCAGCGCGGCCGGGGAACCCGTTTGTCGATGAACAGACCCTCCACCGACACGCAGAGGGTGCCGTCGGCGCTGTGGATCGCGCCGGCCGAGTTGATCTTGCGGCCGTCCTCGGACACCATCCGGCCGCTGACCGTGAGCGGCTCGAACAAGGGGGTCGGACGGTGATACCGCACATTCAGTTGCGCCGTCGCGCCGCTGCGGCCCGACCAGGCGTTCGCCACCCCGAGCGTGTGGTCGAGCAGCAGCGCGGCCACTCCCCCGTGCACATGTCCCGGCGGTCCCTGATACGGAAGCGTCAGGGTCACGACACCGTCCACCGACCCGTCCGCACGGCCGGTGAGTGCGAGGGGCGGTGCGATCGCGTTCTCCGGACCGGTGACCGGATCGTGCCGGGTTACACCTTCACCGCGCCACATGTCGATCAGCCGTTCCGCGACCACCGGGGCATGCTGCTCGAGGTGGTCGGCGATGTTGTCGAGTTCCTCGGCCACCCGGTCCAGATTCGCGTTGGTCCGGTCGGTGCGCAGCAGGGCGTCGATCACCCGCCGCGCCGCGGCTGTCGCGCGGTCGACCGGGACGTCCTGCAGTTGCGAGGTCAGGACGATGTCGGCAGGTGAATTGCTCACTGTGGGAACGCTTTCCGGTTCCGGATCGGCCGACGTCATCGCATCCATCGTGGTTTCTCCTCTGCCGTTCGCGGTTGTCGCGATACGTCAATCGCACGTTAGCGTTGTCGACCGGTCGGATGTCCGGCGAGGTCCCACCCACTGGAAAGCTCTGTTCCGGCGTAGGGCCGAGCGGCGAGGATGGGACCGTGGAACCCGCGGACCGACTTGCCATCACCACACTCGCGGCGAGATATGCGCGCGCCGCCGACCGACGGGACAGTGCGGCGCTCACAGCGCTGTTCACTCCGGATGCGGTCCTCGTATTACCACCCGTGCTGAACGGGACGGAGCAAGCCGTGGAGGTGATGGGAAGGCAGCGCGTGGTTGCCTCGGTGGTGGACGCGGTGTCACGGTTCGTGCTCACCCGCCATGTCGTGGAACAGCATGTGCTCGAGCCGGTTTCGCGCGATCGCGTGCACGGTGAGGTCTACTGCACGGCACACCACATCTCGCGGCGCGCGGACGGCTACCGGGACCGGCGGGTCGCCATCCGCTATCAGGACACCTTCGCCCGCATCGGCGAGAGCTGGTTGTTCTCCCGTCGGGAACTGGTGGTCGACTTCATCGAGGACGTCGCGGTTCGCGTTCCGGACGTTTCCAGCGCCGAGAACGCGGGTCCGGCCTAGCCGCGGCCGGCGTTGCGGGCCGTGCCGCGGTGGGCGGGCACGGTGGTGGGGTCTTCCGGCCAGGCGTGTTTGGGATAGCGGCCGCGCAGGTCCGCGCGCACGCGAGGCCAGCCGGTGCGCCAGAACGAGGCGAGATCCGTGGTGACCGCGACCGGGCGCTGAGCGGGTGAGAGCAGATGCAGCACGATCGGGACGCGGCCGTCGGCGAGGCGCGGTGCGTCGGTCCAGCCGAAGACCTCCTGGACCTTGATCGCGAGCACCGGCGGATCGGCGGAATAGTCGATGCGGGCGCGGCTGCCGGAGGGAACCTGCACGCGTTCCGGTGCCAGTTCGTCGATGCGCGCCGCGGCCGGCCAGGGCAGCAAGCGGCGCAGGGCCTGTGCGGTATCGATGCGTTCGAGATCGGCGCGGCGGCGTGCGGCGGCGAGTTCGGGTCCGAGCCAGGTGTCGGCGGCGGCGAGCAGCGCTTTGTCGTCGACCGCCGGCCACGGGTCGCCCAGGGTTCGGTGCAGGAAGTCGAGGCGCTGACGCAGGGCGGTCGCCTCGGCGGGCCAGGTCAGCAGGCCGAGCCCCGACGAGGTCAGCCCGCGGCGCACGGCGGCGCCGACCAAATCCGGATCCGGATCGCGAATGGGCTTCTCCGACAAGGTGATCGCACCCAGTCGTTCGACCCGTCGCGCCACCACATCGCCGTCGACCCACTCGACCTGGTCGGTGGTCGTCAGCAGTTCCGAGGCTGCGCGGCGGGCCAGGCGCTCGTCCGCGACCGCGGCCAGCCGGATGTAACCCTCGGAACGGCCGGGGTCGCGGGTGGCGACACCGACCGCCAGCCATTCCGGATCACCGGTTCCCGAGCCGGGCGCAAGCGCGACCGCGGTTCCGCCGGCCATGAGATAGCTCGCCGAGCCGGGGGCGCGTCGGCGCGCCAACCGTTCCGGATATGCCAGCGCCACAATATAAGCGGGATCGTCGGCCCCCTCCGGCCCGTCGACCGTTCGGGCCAGCCGCTCGGCCTCGCGTCGCCAGCGCACCGGCTGCTCCCGCCGGAGCCGGCGCAGGCCGGCGGTGAGATCGGCACCCGAGATGAGGGTGTCGTCGTCGAGGACGGCGACGACTTCCGCGGCCGGTCGCGCCCCCACCTCGGCCGCTCCGTCGAGTAACGCGCGGGCCAGCCGCGGATGCAGCCCGATGCGGGCCATGCGCCGCCCGCGGTCGGTCACCGCACCGCCGGAGTCCACGGCTCCCAAGGCGTGCAGCACATTCCGGCCGGCGGTCAGCCCACCGGCGGGCGGCGGATCCCACCAGCTGAGACCGTGACCGTCCGCCGTGCCCCAGCAGGCCAGTTCCAGTGCGAGCCGGGTCAGGTCGGCGGTGCGGATCTCCGGCTCGGGATAGGCGGGCAAGGTGGCGTGCTCGTGCTCCGGCCAGCATCGCCACACCCGGCCCGGCGCCTCGCGCCCGGCCCGCCCGGCACGCTGGTCGGCGACGGCCGCCGAGACGCGAACCGTGGCGAGTCCGGACAGCCCCCGCGCCCGATCGATGCGTGGCACGCGCGCAAGGCCCGAATCCACCACGGCACGCACGCCCGGCACCGTCAGGCTCGACTCCGCCACCGCCGTGGCGAGCACCACGCGCCGCCGAGGTCCGGGACGCAAGGCCGTGTCCTGGCTCGCCGCGGATAATCTGCCGTGCAGCGGAACGATATCCACGCCGTCGTGGCCGTCCAGAAGTGCGGCGACTCTTCGGATTTCGGCCGCACCGGGAAGGAAGACCAGCACGTCGCCGTCGATTTCGGCCAGTGCGGTGCGGGTGGCGCGTGCGACCTGTGCGTCGATTCGCTCCCGGGGCAAGGGCGGGACGTAGGTTGTGGCCACGGGAAAGGTCTGCGCCTCGACCCGCACCACCGGCGCCGCGTCGTCCTCGCCCAGCAGCGTCGAAAGGCGTTCGGCGGCAACGGTGGCCGAGGTGGCGAGGACCTGCAGGTCCGGCCGCAATCCGGCCCGGGCGTCCAGCAGCAGCGCCAGCAGCAGATCCGCGTCCAGATGGCGCTCGTGACATTCGTCGAGGACAACCACGTCGACCCCCGCCAGCTCCGGATCGTCCTGCAGGCGGCGCACCAGCAAGCCGGAGGTCACGACCTCGATGCGGGTACGCCGCCCGACCCGTCGATCCCCGCGGACCGAGTAGCCGACGGTTTCGCCCACCTGCTCGCCGAGCAGCGTAGCCATCCGCGCGGCCGCGGCCCGTGCCGCCAGCCGCCGCGGCTCGGCTACGAGCACCCGGCCGGAGTTGTTCGCCGCCAGCGCCAACGGCACCAACGTGGTCTTTCCGGTGCCCGGCGGCGCGACCAGTACGGCGGTCTCGCGGTCGGCCAACGTCGCGACGAGATGATCGAGAACTGCCCGGACGGGCAGATCGGGAAGTTCGAGTGCGATCACCGCAGCCCCAGCATGCGCATCGCGGTGTCGCGTGCGGCCGCGCGGTCGGTCTTGCCGCCCGGGCCGAGGTCGAGCCGGTCCACCACCACGACATATTCGGGCGTGTATTCCTTGGTCACCCCGCGCGATGCGAGCCGGTTCGACAGCCCGGGCGCGTCCAGGGTCGCGCCGTCGGCGAGCACGACCACGGCGCAGACGCGTTCGCCGTAGACGTCGTCGGGAACACCGACGACAGCGACATCGGTGACCGACTCGTGCTCGCGCACCAGCTCCTCGATTTCGGTGATCGAGACGTTCTTTCCGCCCCGGATGACGAAATCCGATGTCCGCCCGACCACCCGCACCCGGCCGGTCTCGTCGATCTCGACGATATCGCCGAGCAGTGTCCACCCGTCGGGTGTGTAGAGCTCGGCGTCGGCGGCCGGGTCGTCCCAGTACCCGGCCGACACCAGTGGCCCGCGCACCGCCGGCCGGCCGCGGCGGACCGCACCGACCACGTCGGTGCCGGCATCGTCGAGCACGCGCACGTTCATCGCGGCGAGAGTCCGCCCGCAGGTGCGCAGTCTGGTGTCGATGTCGTCGTCGAGGGTGGTCCGGCTCACCGCGCCGCTCTCGTTGGAGCCGTAGAACTGCAGGACCTTCGCGCCGGTCCGTTCCTCGAACGCGCGGGCATCGCGATAGGGAACGGGCTCACCGCCGGTGTACAGCACCCGCAGGCTGGACAGGTCATGGCGTTCCAGCGCCCCGGAACGCAACAGCATCTTGAATTGCGTACTGACGCAGCATAATACGGTGACCCGCTCGCGCTCGATGAGCATCGCGGTCTCCTCGGCGTCGAAGCGCGTGCCGACGACGACCGGTATGCCCAGCAGGGCGGGCAGGAAATGCGCCGACCACAGGCCGAATCCGTACGGCGCCGGGACCACCGAGCAGACGATGTCCCGCGATCCGATCCGAGCGCCCAGCATCGCCTCGCGCGCGAAGGCCGTCCATCGTCGCTCGGTGTGCGCGACGATCTTCGGTGTCCCGGTCGTCCCCGACGTCGAGTTGAGGATGGTCACCCGCGATGGTGTGAAAGACGCTGTGGCGGAATATGTTTCGGTCGTCGACGTCGTGCCGGAACGGTGGCGCGCGACGGCTCCGGACTGCTCGTCGACGACGAGAACGTCGCCGGGCATCACACCCTCGGCCTCGAGTTCGCGGACCAGCGCCTGCCAGGATCTGCCCCGGATTTCGGGCACGGTGACCAGCGTCGACGCCTCGGTCCGGCGCATCACGTGCGCGATCTCGCGCACGCCGGATCGCATCCCGACGGCCGCGGCGATGCGTCCCGCGCGGTAGCACCCGCACAGCGCCGCGTGAACGGCCGCGGTATCCGGGAGCAGCAGCGCGACCCGCGAACGGGGACCGCCGGAAGTAGAACGCAACGCCGCACAGATCGCGTCCGCCGACCGGTCGTATTCGCTCCAACCGGTCGGCCCACCGGTAGTGACGAATGCGGCACGGTGCGGAATCCGCTGCGCCCAGATGCGAACGATGTCGCTGATCGCGTGGTCCGTATACGACTCCGGCGTGGTCGCGAAACTGCCCGGAACGATCGACTCCGCAGCGCGGTTCGTCATGATCACCTCACTCACCTACCGCCACCGATGTCGCATCCTCAACCGTAGCCACCGCGCCCCGGTGCGCTGCGCAGCGGTCAGAAGATCGCGACCGGGGCGACCGGACTGCCGGTGGCACCGACGAACGGTTCCGGCATCGCCGACAGCAGGAAGTCGTAGCGGCCTTCCTCGGCACACACCCGGGAGAGGTCCTCGAGATTCCAGTTCTGGCCCTGCAGCATGCCCATCTCGACCAGGTGCAGGGCATGCACCGCCAGCCAAGGGCCGTCGGCTTCGGGCGGGCAGATCTCGAAGGTGAGGGTGTCGGTGGCGACGGCGGCGACGTCGCGGGCATGGAACCATTCCGGGCAGCGCACCGACAACCCCGGTGACGGCGTCCCGTAGCCCTCGCGGTCGCCCGCCAGATAGAGCCGCATCTGCCCGGTGCGCACCAGCACCACATCCCCGGCCCGCACCCGCACCTGCCCCATCGCCGCGGCGGCGTCGAGATCCTCCGGTGAAACGGCGTGATCGCCGGCCAGCCGGTCGACCCCGCGGGCGCGGGCGACGTCGAGCAGCACCCCGCGCGACACCAGATGCGGCACCTTCTCGATACCGCTGAATCGGGCACCGCGGTGAGCGGTGATCGAGTCGGCGGGACGGCCGTTGTAGAGACGCCCGGCATAGGAGACATGTCCGAGGCCGTCCCAGTGCGTGCCCGCCTGCAACCCCATGGTGATCGAATCGTCGCTGGTCGCAATCGTGCTGGGCCCGAACATCTCCCAGTTCAGGGCCACCATGGTGTGCAGCGGATTCACTCGTCCCGGCACGAGTCCGGTCTGCACGCCACGCTGATGCAGCGGCAGTGCCAGCCCCACTCGCCGTCCCGTGCGCACGGTCGCCGCGGCGGCCCGGACCACTTCGTCGGTGACGAAGTTCAGGGTGCCGATGTCGTCGTCGGCGCCCCAGCGTCCCCAGTTGTTCACGCGCGCCGCGATCTCACGAAAGACAGACATGTCCGGCATGTGCGCACGGTACCGGCGGTCCCGTAGGTTGCCAATCCTTCACTCCCACTGAGCGAAACGACCGTTCGGGGCGTCCGACGGTCAGCCGACGGGCGGCCGGACGGGGGCGGTGCGCCACGGGCGTGCCTGCTCGAGTTGTGCCGCGACCTGCAGCAGCAGATCTTCGCGGCCGAAGGCGGCGACCAGTTGAATGCCGACCGGCATTCCGGCACTGTCGGTGCCCAGCGGGAGCGAGATCGCCGGCTGCCCGGTCACATTGAACGGGCTCGTCATGCCGCTGAACGACAGCGCGTGCTCCCACAGCGACGCCGGGTCCGTGGTGTCGAGCAGGCCGAGCGGCGCGACGACCGTCCCCAGCGTCGGCGTGAGCAGCAGGTCGTGGTCCGCGAAATAGCCGCCCAGCGTGATGGCCGCCGTCTCGAGGTCGCGCAGTGCGCGGACGTAATCGCCCGCGCTGTCCTGATTCGCGGCGTCGTACATCATCCGGGTCATCGGTTCGAGGTCGTCGTCGCGCACGTCGCGGCCGAGCGCTGCCAGCCGCGCCTTCACATCCACCGCGACCGGCACTGCCATCAGATACTGCAACCCGCTCATGATTTCCTCGAAGGGAAAGTCGGGCGCCTCGTCCACGACGTCGTGGCCGAGATCGGTGAGGACGCCGGCGATATCTCGCGTCGCCGCAACACAATCGGGATGTATGGCGGCGCCCGAAGGCAGCGTCGTCGCGATCCCGATGCGCAGGTGCCCCGGGTCGATGCGCATGGCGTCGACGTAGCGCATCGACGGCGCGGCGATGACGTACGGATCGCCGGGGACGGCGCCGGCGCCGATATCGAGCAACATCGCCGTATCGCGCACACTGCGGGTGACGGCGTGGTTGACGCTCATCGGCGCGGCCAGCAGATTCCGTGCCGGATACGCGGGCACCCGGCCGCGGCTGGGTTTGAGACCCACCAGCCCACACGACGATGCCGGGATACGGATGGAACCGCCGCCGTCACTGGCCTGACCCGCGGGCACGATTCCGGCGGCCACCGCCGCCGCCGAGCCGCCCGAGGAGCCCCCGGCGGAGTGATCGAGGCGGTGCGGATTGCGCGTCGGCCCGAACAGCAGCGGTTCCGTGCTCGCGTTCAACCCGAATTCCGGTGAATTCGTCTTGCCGATGATCACCATGCCGGCGCGCCGATACCGTTGCACCAGTTCGGAATCCGCGGCGGCGACAGCGTCGGCGAACAGCCGGGAACCGTTGGTCGTGGGCAGCCCCGCGACGTCCATGTGCAGATCCTTGATCACGAACGGGATCCCGCGCAGTGGACCGTCGGGTAGCCCCGCGGCCACCTCACGACGCGCCTCGTCACCGCGCTCGCTCACCACCGCGTTGATCGCGGGATTGCGCTCCGCGAGCCGGCTCAGGCTGAATTCGAGCACCTCCTCGGCCGACACGTCGCCGGCCTCGATCGCCGCGGCCAGTCCTGTCATGTCGGTGGTGTCGAACAGATCCCGCATCGAAGTCCCTATCAGTCGTGCCGTCCCGAGAATCGCGAGTCTCGTCCTACCAACCGCCGGGTCCTGGACGGACCGGTATTCCGCCTACCGGGATCTGCCGCTTCCCGCGCGTCGAGGATTTGACGGCGGCGCGGCGCGGTGAGCTACGGTGTGAGGCGATGACTACCGGGACGGCTTCACGCCACACACGGATGGGTTACCCGGTGCTCTGCTGAGCGCCCTGCGAGCCGATACGGGCTCGCATATCGACTCCTGCGGTATCGCGCGGGCTCCGCCTTCGTCGTGTTGATCACAAACCTCAACGACGACAGAAGGATTCGACAATGACCGTGACCGAAACACACGGCATCTCGGTAGACGTGCGGACGCCCGACGGTGTCGCCGACGCCTACCTCACCTCCCCTGCCGACGGCGCCGCCCATCCGGGAGTGCTGGTGGTCCAGGACGGTTTCGGGCTACGCCCCAGCCTGCGGGCGCTGGCCGACCGGATCGCCGCCCACAGCTATACCGTCCTGCTTCCCAACGCCTACTACCGTCACGGGCGTGCACCGGTGGTCGAGCTGCCGGACTACATCGACCCGGTGCGGCGACCCGAGATCTTCCAGCAGGTCTTCCCGATGATCCGCGACCTCACAGCGGAGTTCTGGCGCTCCGATGCCGCCGCCTACCTCGACTGGCTCGCGGCCTCGCCGAAGGTCGCCGCGGGTAAGGCCGGCGTCACCGGCTATTGCATGGGCGCCCGCCTGGCGGTGTTGACCGCCGGCATGTTCCCCGACCGGATCGCGGCGGTGGCCGGATTCCACGGCGGACCGCTCGTCACCGACGCCGCCGACAGTCCGCACCGCAGCGCCGGAAACATCACGGGCGAACTGTATTTCGCCCACGCCGGCGAGGACGACCACATGACCCCCGAACACATCAGTGCCTTCGACAAGGCACTCGCCGACGCCGGCGTCCGCCACCGCACCGAGGTCTACGAAGGAGCCCACCACGGGTTCACACAGGCCGACACCTCCGCCTACGACGCCGAAGCCGCCGAACGCCACTACCGCGAACTCCTGGCCCTGTTCGACCGCAACCTGCGCCGGTAGGTCGAGAACACGGACCCGCGACTGGGTGCGACGCCGGATCGCTGCAAGCCGAGCGTCCGGGCTCGGCGGCAACGCCGAGCCCGGATATCGCCCTACCGACGCCGCAGTCCCCTCACCCGGCGACTACTTGGGCGCGACCAGTTCCAGCGCGATGTTGTCCGGATCCCGAAACTCGAGTATGTAACTGACACCGATGTCCTTGATGTCCTCATGCGCTATCCCGCAAGCGTCCAGATGCGCTGCGGCGGCTTCCAATTCGGCGAGCGACGCGACAGTGAAAGCGAGATGGTCGAGACCGACACGATTCTCGTCGAAACGGTCGGAACCGACCGGCCGCAGCCCGATCAAACCGTGTTCCATCCGGTAGATCACCCCGCCGAAGAGAAAACCGAGACGCTCACGCGTCTCCTCATCCGCATCGGCCGGAACCTCCAGCGCCACAGGCCAGCCGAATACCTGCTCATAGAAGGCCCGCGACCGGCCGATATCGCACACCGTGAGACGGACGTGAGCAACAGATCCCGTAGCAATCGCCATAACGATCATGCTCGCACGCCGCCTCCCTACCCGCAGGTTCCCGGCCGTTAACTACCTGCCGCGCGCCTCGAACGTGGTCAGACCGGGGCTTCGGTGGGCCGACCGTGCAGCAGGGCCTGCAGTTGTTCGGTGTGGCCTGGTAGCTCCACGTCGGTCAGGCCGGTGATCAGATCCCGCAGAGGTAGTGGCTGATCGACCAGCACGGTGTCGTTGGAGAGCAGACGAGTGGGAACCACGGTGTCGAGTTCGGTTTCGCTGAGGGCCGGGCCGGAGAGGCCGCAGAGGACCTCGGCTTGCCGGCGCAGGCGGTCCCGCAGGCCGGTGCTGCCGCCGGCAAGCTCTACGACACGGTCGATGGTCCAGATGTCGAGGGCAATGCGGTTGTCGTAGGTGGTGTGCTCGCCCGCGGCGACGGCCGACGCGGCAGCGATGGTGGCGGCGGTGATCAGGCAGACGTGTCCGAGGATCCGGTCGGCATTCCATTCGCCTGGTGCGGGGACGATCGTCGGGGTCGAATCGGCTACGGCGTCGGCGGCTTCCAGAAGCGTGCGGTAGGCGTCGCTCAACGCGGTGGTGTCCAACATGGAGAAATTATGCAGGCATTCGCCTGCGTAATTCAATCTGGGGTTGTCCCAGAAGTGCATGCCAACCAATGGCGACTCTGTTCGCCGAGCGTGATCGCGGCGAGCATGCGGCGGTCACGCCTGGGCCAGGAAGCGAATAGCACTCGACTTACGGCTCGAGGGAGATTCGGCGGACTGCCGGACCGGCTGGGTGGAAACCGGCATCCACGACGTGCTGCTCGGACTGCGGAGCTACCCCGCGGGTTCGGACTCGCGCAGAGTCACGGTGCGGTCGACGGTTTTCAACGTCAATGTCGCGCCGTCGAGACTCCATGTCGGGCTCGCTTGCAGGAGTGAGATCGCCCATTCGTCGGCTCCGGCGCGGTCGCCTCCGCACGCCATGCGAGTTGCGGCGAGGGGGCCGGTGTGGAGGGTGTTGCCGGTCAGGTCGGCGGAGCCCATGAGGGTGTTGCAGCCGGCGGTGGCACTGAGGTGACCCGCGGTGAAGGTCAGGCGGAGCGGGCCGTCGCCGGGGATTCGCGGGCCTTGGACGCCGGTGGAGACGTAGGTGTGGCCGACGGGAGTGGCGGGTGTGGAATCCGTTGGGGTGGAATCGTTTCCGGAGGAGCAGGCGGCGCCTGCCGCCAGCACGGCCAGGACCGGAGCGATTCGCAGGATATTCGCCGACATGCTCCGATGGTAGCCGCCGGGTGGGGCGGATCAGCTGTTCGCGTTACCGGCCTGCCACGTGGTCCACGGGACCTCCCAGTCGCCGTAGGTGTCCCATACGGGCAGCGGCTGCCCGCCCGAGTTGGTGATCTCCACGACGTCGCCGACGCCGAAGTGGTCGAAGAACCACTGGGCGTTGTCGGGTGAGAGGTTCACACAGCCGTGCGACACGTTGCTGGCCCCCTGCTGCCCCACCGACCAGGGCGCCGAATGGACGAATTCGCCGTCGTTGGAGATCCTTTCGTCCAGGTCCACCTTCTCGCGGTAGTACCCGGGCTGGCCGGCGCAGACCCCGTAACTGCAGGAGTCCATGATGATCGACGGCGATTTCTCCGAAATGACATGCGGCCCTTCGTGCGACGGGAACCCGGGCGAGCCGAGACTCATCGGCATCTGGTTCACCTGCGCGCCGTTGTGCAGGATCGTCAGCTGTTCGGTGTTGCCGTCGGCCTGCGCGATCCAGGAGTCGTGCACCGTGTAGTCGGCGCTGTTGTTCTCGGCGCCGAACACCCCGTCGCCGAGGTCGAGACCGAAGACGTCGGCTTCGATATGGATCTTGGTGCCCGGCTGCCAGTACTGCGCGGCGCGGTAGTGCACATCCTTGTCGTCGACCCAGTACCAGGCGCCCGGCTGCGGCGGCGTGACGGTGACCTTCAGATGCTTCTGCACCTCGGCCTTGTTCGCCACCGGCGCGGTGAACTGGAACACCATCGGCTGCCCGACCCCGATCCCGGTCTGGGCGACCAGATCGGGCGCGGGCACCACATTCGCGTACGCCTTGTGACCGGCGTCGATCGTGGCCACGGTGAATGTCTTGTTCGTGGCGACCTGGGCGAGGTTCACCGCTTGGGCGTCGACGCGGTAGGTGGTCCCGTAGCTCAACGGATCCTTCGAGGTCCAACTGCGATGGTCGGCACCGAAATCGCCGGCGACCGCTTTACCGTCCCCATCGGTGACGGTGACCTTGGTCAGCATGCCGTCGGCGGAGTTCACCACGAGGGGCGTCGCCGGATTGAGCGGTCCGTGGTCGGCCGCGGGCACATCGATCGTCGCGGGCGCGGTGATATCGGGCCCCTTGGACACCGGCGCCGACGACGTGCCGCCATGCGAGCCGCCACATCCGCCGACGAGCACGACGATCGCCGTCAGCACCGCCGACACCACCAGTAGAGATCGACGCCTGCGCACGTCCTCACCGCCTCTGTCTCGCACCCTCGCATGCACAGCGCCCACCCGGGACACAGCACCCTCCAGTCCACACCATCAATCCGGTGTCGCACCGCAGCAGCAGAGTACGTGTCGTCGCCGCCCGGCGCGCGTCCGGCATGGTCGGACCAGGCGTTTTGCCGCATTCGTGGCATTCGGCGACGGATGATGCGGGCTCACCCGCTACGGGTGATTGCGCGCGGACAGTGCGGCCGCATAGTGGAGCGATCTTCGCGATTCGTCGAGGAAGGTGACCGATGCCCAGGCGAGAGCGCTTCCGGTGGCGGACCGCCGCGGGCGCGGTCGGCGACTACATCCGGCATGCGCCCGGCACCTACATCTGGCTGGCCATCCTGCTGGTGTCCACACTCGTGGTCCGGCACCTGTCTCCCGATCAGGCCGAGATCCTGCTGGGCAACCGCTCGACCAATCTGCATCATCTGCGCGAGGATCCGGTGCACGTGCTGATCTCCAGCGCGTTCTGGCTCGCGGGCGGTGGCTGGTTCGGCTACGCGGTCAGCTACACCCTCTTCCACGCCCAGGCCGAACGTTGGCTGGGAACGCTGCGCTGGCTGGCGGTGGTGGTGATCGCGCACGTCGGCGCGACCTATATCAGCGAGGGCGTGCTGTATTGGGCTATTCATCACGGTTACGCGCCCGAATCCGCGGTGAACACCCTCGATTACGGCGTGAGCTACGCCTTGGCGGGTGTGATCGCCGTGCTGGTGTATCGGATCGCGAAGCCGTGGCGGTACGTGTACCTGCTCGGAGTGGTGGTGTTCTACGCGATTCCGGTCTTCGCGAACCGAACCTTCACCGACATAGGACATTTCAGTGCGATGGTCCTCGGCCTTGCCTGCTACCCGCTGACCCTCGGGCGTCCGGGTGTGTGGGATCCGGAGGTGGCGGTGCGTGGGCTCGCCGGGTCCGTGCGACACCGGTAATCACACCGCCGGGCCGTCGTCGCGACAAGGATTGGATTCAGCGCGATCCAGAGTGCTGACCCCGCATCGGAATTCCCCTAGCGTGACGTTTCGCCCATCCAGAGCGATCGAGAGACCCGGCTCCACGACATCGCAGCAACCCGCCGACCGGGTGTGGGTGCTACCGCCGGGACCGGCCGACCACTTCCAGCCGTCCACCCGGCACCTACCGCATCGATCCACCCGGAGTCACCGAATGAAACGAATTCTCTCGCCGGCGCTCGCACTCACCGCGACGCTGGCGATCGCCGCCTGCGCGAACATCACCGATGGTGGCGGCGACGCCGGTCCGCCGCAGTCGGGCGGAACCCTGCGCTACGGCCTGTCGCAGGCGCCGACCTGCTCGGATCCGGCCCAGGCCGGCACCAACCAAACCCTCTACGTGGCACGCCAGATCGTGGATTCGCTCACCGACCAGGATCCCGCGAGCGGGGAAATCAAGCCGTGGCTGGCGACCTCCTGGCAGGTGAGCCCGGACGCGAAGACCTTCACCTTCCATCTGCGGCCCGACGTCACGTTCAGCGACGGCACACCGCTGACCGCCGCGTCGGTGCAGAAGAACTTCGACGCCGTCGTGCACACCCTCACCGCGGCGAAAGCGCCGCTGGGCGCGAGCTATCTGTCCGGCTACGCGGGCACCACGGCGATCGATCCACTCATCGCCGAGGTGCGATTCGACACGCCCAACGCGCAGTTCCTGCAGGCCTCCTCGACACCGCAGCTGGGCATCCTCGCCGACGCGACCACCGCGAAACCGGCCGAGCAGCGCTGCCTCGGTGACAACATCGGCAGCGGTCCGTTCGTCTATGCCGGCTATCGCCAGGACGCCTCCGCCACACTGGTCAAGCGCCCCGGATACCGGTGGGGTTCGGCGGTGTTCGCCCACTCCGGCGAGGCGTATCTGGATCGCATCGAATTCACGGTCGTCCCCGAGGCAGGAGTGCGGACCGGCAGCCTGTCGTCGAATCAGCTCGACGCCGTCAGTGACGCACTGCCACAGGATGTCGCGCAACTCGAGGCCGCCGGCGCCAAGGTGCAGTTCGACTCGAATCCGGGCGTTCCCTTCGGACTGCAGCCGAATGTGAGCCGTGCGCCGCTGTCGGATTCCACCGTGCGCCAGGCCCTGTTGCACGCCATCGACCGCAAGCAGCTGGTGGATACGGTGCTGGGACCGCAGTTCCTGCCCGCCACCGGCCCGCTGGCCTCGAAAACGCCTGAGTACGTCGATCTTTCGAAGTCGATAACCTTCGACCCCGACCAGGCGCGCCGCATTCTGGACCAGGCCGGGTGGGTGCCCGGCGGCGACGGAATCCGCGTCAAGGACGGGCGGCGACTGTCGTTCGGTGTGCTGTTCGGTGCGCAGTTCGCCGCGAATCAGGCGACCTTGGAACTGGTGCAGCAGCAACTACGCAAGGTCGGGGTGGACATCCGGCTGGAGTTGACGCCCGTCGCCGAGTACACCGCGCGGCAGAACTCCGGTGACTTCGACGCCACCTACTTCAACACCACCCGCGCCGACGGCGACATCCTGCGCACCACCGTCGGCCGCGGACAGCGAAACCTCAACCAGCGCGGACCGATTCCGGCGCTGGACCAGGCGCTCGCCGACCAGCTCTCGACCACCGACCCGGCGGCGCGGGCGGGGATCATCGGGCAGGCACAGCGATCGGTGATCGAGAACGGACTGTGGTTGCCGACCATCGAATTGTCGCAGGCGATCGGTGTGTCGGGCGCGGTGCACGATCTGAAGTTCGAGGCCTCGGCCCGTCTGCAGTTCTACGACACCTGGTTGAGCAAGCGATGAATCCGATGACCCGGTATGTGATCGTGCGCGTGCTGCAGGCGATCGGCGTGCTCTGGGCGGCGTTCACCATCTCCTTCGCCGTACTGTTCCTGCTGCCGTCGGATCCGGTGCAGATGGCCGTCGACGCGGATCCGGGCGTGCCTCCCGATCCGGCCGCCATCGCGGAACTGCGGGCCAGATACGGCCTGGATCGCTCGGTGCCGGAACAATATTGGACCGCGCTCACCCATGCCGTCCGGGGCGATCTCGGGCGCTCGCTGAACACCGGGCAAACCGTCACCGGCGCCCTGGCGCAGTCGATTCCCTCGACTCTCGCGCTGGCCGGCCTCGCGCTGCTGCTGGCGATCGTCTTCGGCGCCGCGCTGGCCGTGGCCGCGTCCTACACCCGGCGGCCGTGGTTGCGGAATCTGCTCACCGCGCTCCCGCCGATCGGCGCGGCGATGCCCACGTTCTGGGTGGGACTGCTTCTGCTGCAACTGTTCTCGTTCCGGCTTCGTCTCGTGCCCGCATTCGGCGGGACGGGTTTCAGCGGCACGATCCTGCCCGCGATCACCCTGGCCGTGCCGGTCGGCGCCGTCATAGCGCAGGTGCTCCACAGCGGTCTGGCCACCACCTGGCGGCAGCCGTTCGTCGAGGTGGCCTTCGCCAAGGGCGCCTCGCGGCTGTGGGTGCAGTGGCGGCACGTGCTGCGCGCCGCGGCCGGGCCGGCGCTCACCGTCGCCGGACTGTGGGTCGGCACGGTACTGGCAGGTTCCGTGGTGGTCGAAACCGTGTTCTCCCGCGGCGGACTGGGCCGGCTCACCCAGAACGCGGTGCTGCATCAAGACATTCCGGTGGTGCAGGGCATCGTGTTGATCGCCGCCCTGGCATTCGTGGTGGTGAACCTGGCGGTGGATCTGATCTATCCGGTGCTCGATCCCCGCGTCGCCGTCGCTCGCGAGAAGGTGCGCGCTCATGTCTGACACACTGCTCATCGCCGACCCCCCGTCCGTCCGGACGGCGGAACTGCGGCGCGCGTTGGCGCCGAAACGGCTGCGTGCCAACGCAGGACTCGCGGTGTCGATCCTCGTGCTGATCGTGGTTCTCGGCTGGGCGGTCGCGCCCTCGCTTCTCGCCGGCGACGATCCACGCGCGGGCGTGCCGGAGCAGAAATTCCGTGGCCCGAGCCTGCAGCACTGGTTCGGTACCGACAATCTCGGCCGCGATCTGTACACCAGAGTGGCGCACGGGGCGGCGCTGACGCTGTCGGCGACCGTCTGTGCCGTGTTGCTCGGGCTGGTGGTCGGGTCGGCGATCGGTCTCGTCTCCGGCACCCTCGGCGGCACCGTCGATGCCTTCGTCATGCGCGGAGTCGATGTGCTGCTGGCGATTCCCGAACTGTTGTCGGCGCTGGTACTCATCACGGTGCTCGGGCTGGGCACCCGGAACGTGGCCATCGCGGTGGGAGTGGCGCTGATCGCCCGGTTCGCGCGGGTGATGCGTGCGGAAGTGCTGCGAGTGCGCCGCGCGCCCTACGTGGAGGCGGCGTTCGCGTCCGGAGTGCGCTGGCACACCGTGCTGCTGCGTCACATCCTGCGGACGGCCTACGCGCCGGTCGCCGCCCTGGCCGCGGTCGAATTCGGTGTTGCGGTGCTGGCGATCTCGTCGCTCAGTTTCCTCGGCTACGGCGCCGCGCCACCCACCCCGGAATGGGGTTCGCTGATCTCGGAAGGCCGCAACTACCTCGTGCTCGCCTGGTGGATGACCACCCTGCCCGGCCTGGTGATCGTCGCGGTGGTGCTCGCCGCCCAGCGCATCGGCCGCTCGATCGGGAGCACGGACGACCGATGAGACATACTCGCGCGGCTTCTGATCGGTCCGACCGGGTGCGGGTGTCCCGCGAAAATACAGGAGGACCGATGAGCGACGATACATTGTTGCGGGTCGACGACCTGCGCGTCCGCTACGGCGGCGCATCGGTGGAGGCGGTGTCCGGTGCGACGCTGGAGATCGCTCGCGGAGAGACCGTCGCGCTGGTCGGCGAATCCGGTTCGGGCAAATCCACACTCGCCCATGCGGTCATCGGCCTGTTGCCCGATTCCGCGGAAGTCTCCGGCGGCGGAATCGTTTTCGACGGTCACCGGCTCGACACCGCGTCCGACCGCACCCTGCGCGGCCTGCGGGGTGCGCGCATCGGACTTGTCCCGCAGGATCCCGGGACGTCGCTGAATCCGGTGCAGCGCATCGGCGATCAGGTGGCCGAGGTGTTGCGCATCCATCGGCGGGCCGATCGCCGCACGGCACGGCTGGAGGCGGTGCGGTTGCTCACCGAGGCGGGCTTGGACCGGCCGGAGGTGCGGGCCAGGCAATATCCGCAGGATCTGTCCGGAGGGCAGCGCCAGCGGGTACTGATCGCGATCGCACTGGCCTGCGAACCGGAGCTGGTGATCGCCGACGAACCGACCAGCGCCCTGGACGTCACCGTACAGCGCCGCATCCTCGATCACCTCGCCGACCGCACCACGCAGCTCGGCACGGCCGCCCTGCTCATCACCCACGACCTGGCGGTGGCCGCCGACCGCGCCGATCGGATCGTGGTCATGCGGCACGGCGGGATCGTCGAAACCGGAACCACCGCAGCCGTTCTCACCGATCCGCAGCACGAATACACTGCCGAACTGCTCGCCGCCGCGCCGAGCGCGGAGTCACCGGTGCGCCGAGCGCGCCCGCGTGCCGAACGATCCTTGCTGGTGGCGACCGGTTTGCGCAAGAGTTACCGGATCGCGCGGGGCGTGCGCACGGATGCGGTCGACGACGTCTCACTGGATCTCGATCGCGGCGAGACACTCGCCCTGGTCGGCGAATCCGGCTCCGGCAAGACCACCACCGCTCGCATCCTCGCACGGCTGTCCGCGCCCGATGCGGGCAGCATCCGCTTCGACGGGCGCGATGTCGCCGGTCTGCGCGGCGCCGCGCTGCGGGAATTTCGCCGGCGCGTCCAGGTGGTGTATCAAAATCCCTACACATCGCTGAATCCCACCCTGAGTGTGGCGAAGATCGTGGGAGAACCGTTGCAAGCCTTCGGGATCGGCGATCGCCGCGCCCGAGTCGCCGAACTGCTCGAGCAGGTAGCCTTGCCCGGAGAAGTCGCCGACCGGCGCCCGGAGCGGCTGTCGGGCGGGCAGCGGCAGCGCGTCGCGATCGCGCGGGCGCTGGCACTGCGGCCGGATGTGCTGGTGCTGGACGAACCGGTGTCGGCGCTCGATGTCGGAGTGCAGGCACAGATTCTGGCGTTGCTGGAGCGATTGCAGTCCGAGCTGGACCTGAGCTATCTGTTCATCTCCCACGATCTGGCCGTGGTGCGTCGCATCAGCGACCGCGTCGCGGTGATGCGGCAGGGCACGATCGTCGAAACAGCCGACACCGCAACGCTGTTCGACGACCCGAGGCACGAATACACGCGCGAGTTGCTGGCCGCGGTACCGGGCGGGTTCGTCCGGCCCGCGATCGAACGGTCCGCCTGAGACGGGAACTATTCGTCGTGGCCGGCCGGCTCGTCGGGGTCGTTCGCATCGGTCTGCCGGTCCCGCCACACCCAGAAAACCGCTGAGGCGACCAGCGCCCACCCGGCGAGCACCAGATACGGGAAGAGGTGCTGGTGGCCGGAGAAGTACACCGC
The DNA here is from genome assembly GCF_001665865.1 of Nocardia sp. 852002-20019_SCH5090214. Lineage (NCBI taxonomy): Bacteria > Bacillati > Actinomycetota > Actinomycetes > Mycobacteriales > Nocardiaceae > Nocardia > Nocardia sp. 852002-20019_SCH5090214. The sequence continues at coordinate 106,056 of NZ_LZMK01000037.1, forward strand.
GGTGTGCTGGGCGTTCACCGACGCGCCCGGTGGTAGCCAGCGGCCGATCGCCCCGAGTACCGATGGCAGCAGCGGCCACGACACCGCGCCCCCGGAGGACGGGTTGCCCAGCAGCACCATCACACCCCAGGTCGGGATCATCGCCCAGCGCCCGAACAGCGCGCTGAACATCGAGAAGATCATGCCCGAGGTGAACATCGTGAACGCCAGGATTCCCCACGACTGCACGAACGGCAGCGTCAGCGCGCCCAGCCACCAGTCCACCAGGGCGGCGATCGCGAACCCGCCCAGCAGGGAGTAGGCGACGGTGAACCCGATCCGCTGCACCGCGGTCAACGCCCCGGCGTGCACGCTGAGCTGGATGGCGCCGACGAAGCCGATGATCACCGCCGCCAGCGTGATGTAGAAGATCGCCAATCCGCGCGGATCGCCCGGCTGGAGTGGGTTGATATCGGTCACCACGATCGGTATCCCGGTCCGGCGGCTCGCCTCGGCGGCCGCGGTGGTGACCACCTGGGCTACCGACGAACCGGACGCACCCGACACATCGACGGGGATCCGCGCGGCGGTGCGCACGTCCAGGATGGCGAACACCCGCTGCGATTCGACGGCCTCACGCGCCGCCTCCGGGGTGTCGTAGTGCAGCGGATGCAGCGAGCCGTTCAGTTCTCGGTCCATGGTGTCGAGGAAGCGCTGGTCGGGCTCCGGTACCGCGGTCCCCGCGTCGACGACGGCGACCGGGATCCGGTGCGGTGTCGGATTGGCGAGGATATAGGTGTAGGAGCCGGCGAACAGTCCGGCCGCGATCGCCAGGATGAACACCAGCACCGTTGCCGGCAGATACGGCGAGTGCCGGAAGCGATGCCAACGGCCGCGCCATCCGCTCGGGGCCACCGGCACCGCGGCCGCGGTATTCCGCTCGTGGTCGGACATGCCGCCACCTTAGGAGCCCCCGGCACCCGAATCCGGGAAGCCGGTAGGAACGGCGGCCCCCGCAGGAAGGCCGCTTCGAGTCCGCGCCGATGCCGCCGCCGCAAGAATAGAATTCAGCGCGATCGAGAGTGCTGACGCCGCAGGTGATTTCTCCTAGTTTGAGCTTCTGCCCATCCGGCGATCGCGGGACATCTCCGCTTCCCTCCTACCGCGATGCGGCCGTGTTGTCTGGTGTCGATCGAAAGGACGCCTTCGCATGTCGTCGTTGCCGCCCCTGCTCGGGGTGGAATTGTCCGGCACGGGTACCCACCCGGCGTCGTGGCGGCGGGCCGACTCCCGCGCCGAAGAGCTGTTCACACCCGGCTACTGGCTCGACGCGATCACCACCGCCGACCGGGCCGGATTCGACTTCGTCTTCCTCCCGGACTCCTTCGGTGTGGGCGCCGGCGGTTACGGGCCGTTCGACGCGCTCGCGCTCGCGGCCCGTGCCGCCGCCGCGACCCGGACCATCGGCCTGATCCCGCAGGCCACGGTCACCCACACCGAACCGTTCCACGTGTCCAAGGCGATCGCCTCCCTCGACTACGCCACCTACGGCCGGGCGGGGTGGGAGGTCGCCGTCTCGGCCGAGGCCGAGCAGACGACGCTGTTCGGCCGCAAGCAGCCGCAGGACGACACCTCGCTGTGGCGGGAGGCCGACGAGGCGATCGAGGTGGTGACCCGGCTGTGGGACAGCTGGGAGGACGACGCCGAGATCCGCGATCTCGCGACCGGCCGGTTCATCGACCGCGACCGGTTGCACTACATCGATTTCGAGGGCGAGAACTTTTCCGTCAAGGGCCCCTCGATCACACCCCGGCCGCCGCAGGGCCGGCCGCCGATCGCGGTGCGCGCCGCGTCGGCGGCGAGCACCCGCCTCGCGGTCAACCGTGCCGATCTGATCCGGATCAGCGCCGCCGGCCTCGACGAGGCCGCCGCCCTGCGCTCGCGGCTGCGCTCCGCGGTCGCCGCGGCCGGCCGGACGCCCGACGAGGTGCGGATCCTGCTCGACGTCGAGGTGCATCTCGCCGCGACGAAGGACCGGGCCCACGCGGAGCTCGACCAGCTCGACGCCTGGGGGCCTGCGGCCCCGGCCGCGACCGTGCGCCACCTCGGCACCGCCGACGGACTGCGCGCGCTGCTCGACCGGACTCGGCGCGAATGCGCCGCCGACGGTCTGGTGTTGCGGCCACTGGCGATACCCGCGTTCAGCGCCGCACTCGTCCGTCCGGCACGGAGCCTGCGCGGCCGCATCGGCCTGACGCGCCCCGCCAACCGCTACGCACTCGCCCGAGGATGAGGATGCCGAAACAACAGGTACGCAAGCAGATTCACCTGGCCGCCCACTTCCCCGGGGTGAACAACACCACGGTGTGGAGCGTGCCGGAATCGGGCAGCCAGATCGAGTTCGACTCCTTCGTGCACCTGGCGCGCACCGCCGAGCGCGGCCTGTTCGACTTCTTCTTCCTCGCCGAGGGGCTGCGGCTGCGCGAACACCGCGGCCGCATCTTCGACCTCGACGTGGTCGGTCGTCCCGACACCTTCACCGTGCTCAACGCGCTCGCCGGGGTCACGACCCGCCTCGGCCTGGCCGGCACGATCAACACCACGTTCAACGAACCCTACGAACTCGCACGGCAATTCGGCAGCCTGGACCACCTCTCGGGCGGACGGGCCGCCTGGAACGCGGTCACCTCCTCCGACGCGTTCACCGGCGAGAATTTCCGCCGCGGCGGCTATCTGGACCACTCGCAGCGCTACGTGCGCGCGGCGGAGGTGGTCGACGCGACCCGCGCGATCTGGGACAGTCGCGCCGGCGGGGCGCCGGTCGTCGACCGCGAACGCGGGGTATTCGGCGGCCCGGCGTCCCGATTCGCCTATCGCGGAACGCAATTCGATATCGAAGGCGTCTACGGGTTGCCGGCGAGCCCGCAGGGATATCCGGTGCAGATTCAGGCCGGTGATTCCGAGGAAGGCCGGGACTTCGCCGCCGCGAAGGCCGATGCGATCTTCAGCCGCCACGGCGAACTCGAGGACGGGCGCCGGTTCTACACCGACATCAAAACCCGGCTCGCGAAGTACGGCCGCCGCCGCGACGATCTGAAGATCCTTCCCGCCGCCACTTTCGTGCTCGGTGACAGCGACGCCGACGCGCAGGAGCGGGCCCGGGAGATCCGCCTGCAGCAGGTGGGGCCGCAGACCGCGATCGCCTTCCTCGAACAGGTCTGGGGCCGTGACCTTTCCGGCTACGACCCCGACGGGCCGCTGCCCGAGATCGATTCGGTCGACAACGCGAACATCACCCGCGGACGCGTCCGGCACGCCAAGGATCCGCGCGCGATCGCCGAGGACTGGCGCGCCAAGGCCGCCGCGGAGAAGCTGAGCATCCGCGAATTGATCATCGAGGTGACCGCGCGCCAGCAGTTCGTCGGCACGCCCGCTCGGGTCGCCGCGGAGATCGATCGGTACGTGCAGTCCGACGCCGCCGACGGATTCGTGCTTGTCCCGCATCTCACGCCCGCCGGCCTCGACGAATTCGTCGACAAGGTCGTTCCCGAACTTCAGGAGCTGGGCAGTTTCCGAACCGAGTACACCGGTGTGACCCTGCGCGAACATCTGGGTCTGTGCCATCCGCATCGCGGCAGCGAAGGAGTGCGAGCGTCATGACCGTGCCGTTGTCGATTCTGGATCTCTCCCCCGTCAGCGCCGGATCCACACCGCGGCAGGCGCTGCGCAACACCATCGATCTGGCCCGTCACGCCGAGGCGTGGGGGTATCGCCGATTCTGGGTCGCCGAACATCATTTCGTCGCGGTGGCCTCCTCGGCGCCGACCACCCTCATCGCGTTGATCGCGGCCGCCACCGACAGCATCCGCGTCGGCTCGGCCGCCGTGCAGGCCGGTCAATACACCTCCGCGGCGGTGGTCGAGGCGTTCGGCACCATCGACGCGCTGTATCCGGGACGGCTGGATCTGGGCCTCGGGCGCTCGGCGCATC
>NZ_LZMK01000038.1:0-728 GCF_001665865.1 Nocardia sp. 852002-20019_SCH5090214
AGTCGCGGCGCGCCAGCACTTTGACGTGGGATTCGTTGCGGTAGACGAACTTCAGCCACCGGTAGGTGTGGGCGGGTGAGGAGAACCCGGCGCGGGACACGTGCACGTGGATGCCGACGCTGGTGTCGGTGTAGGCTCCCAGCATCCGCAACCGATTCAGCAGCGACCACGGGAACCGTTGGCACGCAAAGTCATACGACATCGGGTGCGTCACCAGCTCGTATCCGCACGGCTGGATACTTCCATCTTCCTTGAGGTATCCGAGGTCGCCGAGCTGGTCGATGGCGAGTTCGGCGGCTTCGTCGAAAACGTCTCGGGGGGTTTTGATTTCGAGTTCGAGTCCGAGGTACAGCGGTCCGGTGCCGTGGAAGTCGGGTTCGGGTTTGTAGCTGTAGGAGTGGACGCCGCGGTGGTCGGGCTGTTGGTTGGCGCAGGTGTCGCAGTAGTCTTCCCAGCAGCGGATGAGGATGTCGCAGCCGGCGCAGCGGTGGTAGTCGGCGTCCTCGCAGCGCCCGCACACATCGGCCCCGGATTCGGTTTCGTTGAGCCCGTCGGCGCGTGAGCCGCAGTCGTCGCACACCAGGTAGCTGTCGGAGCAGTCGTCACAGACTTCGCCATGGCCGATGACACGGACCAGGTCGCTGTCGAAGCGGTCGCAATCGCGGCACCGGCGCCAGCCGATCGAGCATTCCGTGCACACGTCGGTGCCGCGCACGGTGGAGCGGCGC
>NZ_LZMK01000039.1:0-1299 GCF_001665865.1 Nocardia sp. 852002-20019_SCH5090214
CCGACCAAACTGAGCGGAACAGCCGTGGCCGGCATGCTCGCCCGGGAACTCGAGACCCACTGCCCGGAGGGCTTCATCCCCGCTCGACTCACAGTCGACCTGTATCAACCGGTCGACAACGCCGCGTTCGATCTGCGCAGCACGGTGGTCCGTCGAGGATCTCGAATCACTGTTGCCGACGCGGCACTGTCGCAAGACGGTCAGCAACGTGTGAGGGCGACAGCCGTTTTCCTCACCACCGGGACCGAACCGCCTGGCCAGCTCTGGAGCCGAGACGAACCGCTGCCGGTTCCGCCGCAGGAGAGTGCTGTGCCCGGCGGGACGCCGCCGCTGTTCAAGAGCGGCGATCGCGACTGGTCCGAGGATTTCGCGGCGAATCAAAACGCCGACCGCAAAATCTCCTGGCAGAACCTGCCACCACTGGTCGCCGGGGAACCGATCACTGGGTTCCAGCGCGCCGCGATCCTGGGTGACTCCACGAACCACGTGTGTCACTGGGGCACCGAAGGCGCCGGCTACATCAACGCCGATGTGACCGTGGCTCTTTCGCGTCTGCCGATCGGCTGCGAACTCGGACTACGCGCCGACAACACCATCGCCTCGGCGGGCGTGTCCATCGGCAGCGCCACCCTCTACGACCGCACCGGCCCGGTCGGCACCTCCGTGGTCAGCACACTGTCGAACGCACGACGCCAAATCGACTTCGCCGCCACCACCAGCGCCGCATTCGGCGGCGAGTAACCGGCGGGTGCTTCACGGGTGAGGAAGCATCTCCGGCTGAGCGAGCCTGGCGATCGTTTGAGCAATGTCGGTGCCGGGCTGGCTGAAGGTGGCGTCGAAGTAGGCAAGCAGGTATGCCCGTTGCAGGTCGATCGAACGGGCCGTGTCGATTGTGCCGACTGCTTCGGCCTTCTTGGCGGGCTCGAGCAGGCCGGCCGTGGTCAGTTGCGGCAGGATGATCTGCTGGTCGCACAGCGACATGTGCTGGGTTCCTGCGATGCGCAGGGGGATCTTCACCCCAGTGTTGGTTGCCCAGCGCGGTTCCCAGCCCGGATTGCCGAACCAGGGCGAGGTGTCGCTGGCCAGCATCAGCAGCGGCCGGTCGAGACCGTCCGCGGCGACAGAGCCCAGGATCGGGCCGTCCAGATCGACGCCGGCACGGACACGGTGGTCGTCGTGCATCGTTTGCACGGTTGTCGACCCGCCTAGCGAGTGACCGAACATTCCGACTTTCGACAGGTCGAGGTCCTCGGCGAGGTGCGGTGGGAGTCCAGCGCGTCCCGGCTGTTCGGTGGCAGC
>NZ_LZMK01000040.1:0-845 GCF_001665865.1 Nocardia sp. 852002-20019_SCH5090214
TCGTCGATGTCCTCGGCGGCGATCATCGCGACCATGCGGTCTTGGGCGGTGGCCAGACGGTCTTGGGTGGCGCGTTCCTGCTCGACGGCGGCCATCTTCGCCGCCAGCTGCGGGGTTACCTCGGCATCGATGGTGACGTGCCCGCCGTCGAGGTCGACGTGCACACCCCAGCGCTGCCGGATGTGCCCGGCCAGTTCCACCGACGCGCGGCGGGCAGCCTCGGAGTCTTCCGACCAGGTCACCGCCTCACGTAGCGCGGCGGCGATTTCGTTGCGCGAGAGCCGATCCCAACCCTTCCGGCGCAGCGCTTCCAGACCTTTCTCGGCCGCCTTGCGCTCGGCGGCGACCTGGGCGGCGTGCTCGCGGCGGGCCTTCTCCTCCCGCATCTGCATGGCCTCGATGGCGGCGCGGCGGGCGGTGATGCCGGCCGTGGCTCGGTTCATCACCTCCTGCATCAGTGCCCGCAGCATCACCGCGAACTGGCTGCCGATCCGGTCGAGGGTTTCGTCGTGGTGCTGCTGGACGGGGGTGTGCAGGCCGGACAGGTTGACCGTGGAATTTCCGGACATGAAAGAACCTCCGACAGAGTCGTTGTGATCAGGTGAGAGGGGTGAGGCATCGGCCGAGAGATCGGTCGATGCCTCACCGACGAAAGGGACGGCCCCGGCCTCCGACCGGGCGGCGCTCGTGGCGGTGTGAGGGTCCAGATACGGGACTGGGGCGAGTTCGCCGACGTGGTGACCGGCCTCGATGTGGTCGGTGAGGTCCTTGCCTGTGGCCGCACGCATGACCCGCACCGACCCCACCCGCCCAGTCAGGGAGGCCATGTCATGCGTGCGGCCACA
>NZ_LZMK01000041.1:0-6994 GCF_001665865.1 Nocardia sp. 852002-20019_SCH5090214
CGTCGCGTAGGACGAGGCTGGCGGCGGCTTCGTGGGGGTCGGCGAAGCGGTCGACGGTGGCAGGGTGCTGGTGATGTTCGAGAGGGCGTCGTAGCTGTAATGCTCTGTGGGGTGGCCGTTGTCGGTGATTGTGGTGATTCGGCCGGCGGGGTCGAGGGTGTAGGTGCGGTGTTGGGGTGCGGTGCCGGTGCGGTGGGTGGTTTGGGTGGTGAGGTAGCCGTCGGGGCGCCAGGTGTAGTCGTCGCGGCGAATCAGGCGGCCGTGATCGGTGACGGCAGGTGCGCCGAGGCCAGGTACAGGAAACGATGCCTCGCCCGGGCGTTGATCAGACATCGGAGGTCCCGCCGACCCGAGGACCTGCGGTGCCCGCGCCGCGACCTGGCGGCTCAATACCTGGCCCACCGGTGAAAGCGTTTGCTCCACAACCAGATTTCCCAGGGACCATCCGGTCGGGCGGCCCAGCGCGTCGTGCGAGAAGGTCGCCCGATGCCCGTCGATGGTCATGGAGGTGACGCGGCCGGCGGGGTCGTAACCCCAGCCGGTCACAGCCCCGGTGGGACTGCGGCGGAAGGTGCGGCGGCCGTGTTCGTCGTGTTCGAAGCGCATCGGCGGGTGGTCGTCGACGCGTTGGAAGGCGAGGTTGCCCGCAGGGTCGTAGGCGAATTCGAGGGTGTGGGTGCGGTCGTGGCCGACGCCGGAGATCGCCGTGCGGAGGCGCCCCACCTCGTCGTGCGTGTAGAGCTGGTATTCGCCGGTGTCACAACGGATCTGTGTGAGGCGGCCGAGGATGTCGTGGGTGTGGTAGCGGCGGACGCCGGTGGGGGTGGTGACGACGGCAAGGGTGCCGTCCGGGTTGTGTTCGTAGGCTGTGGTGGCGCCGTTGTAGTCGGTTTCGCCGGCGAGTCGTCCGGCCCGGTCGTAGCTGTAGGTCCAGGAGTCGCCGAGGGGGTTGGTGACGGTGGTGAGGCGGCGTTCGGTGTCCCAGGTGTAGAGGGTGCTGGTGCCATCGGGGTCGGTGCGGTAGGCGAGCAGGTCGAAGGCGCCGTATTTGTGGAAGGTGACGTTGCCGGCGCGGTCGGTGTGGGTGAGAAGATTGCCTTCGCCGTCCCATGTCCACGATTCGGAACAGCCGTCGGGGTCGGTGCGGCGCAGCGGTTTGCCCTCGGGCGACCATTCGTGGCGAGTGATACCGCCGAGTGCGTCCGTGACGGCGACCGGGCGCCCGAAGTGGTCGCGTTCGATACGGGTGACCGCGCCGTACGGGTCGGTGACGGCTATCGGAAGGCCCGCGGCATCGACGTCGAACACCGTTGTCGCGCCGGTCGATTCGATCACCGACGTCACCGCACCGCTCGGTGAATGGTCGAATGCGGTGCGGCGTCCGGCTTCGTCGACGATGGCGGCCACGTTGCCGTGCGCGTCCCATTCCTGCTGCCGCGTGGAACCGTCGGCGTCGGTGATAACGGTTGGTCGGTTGCGTGCCGCGTAGCCGATGGTGATCGACTTCTCGTCGGGCCGAACCACTTTGGCCAGATCACCGTCGGGCGTGTAGGTGTAGTACGTGATCCCCCCGTTGGGCGCGATGACGCGCAGCGGCTTGCGATCGGGGGTGTAGTCGGTGTGGATCCGTCCGCCGAGCGGGTCGATCACATCGCGAAGCTTGTGGTCCGGGTCGAAGTCGTAGATAGTGGCCGCGCCGGTGGAATCGGTGACCGTGGTGCGGGTCCCGCTGCCGTCCGGGTAGGTGAAGTAGTCGAAATCGGCGACGAGGGTGCCGTTGGTGCCGCGCTGGCGGACGACGCGACCCGCCGGATCGTACGTGTTGGTGAGAGAGTTGCCGTTGGAATCGGTCCACGACGTCATCCGCTGCTCGGTGTCGTAGGTGTAGGTCGTGGTTGCGCCGACCCCGTTGGTGACACCTACCAGCGCGCCCGCTTCGTAAATGAAAGTCCGGACCGGAGTGGAGGTTTCGTCGTTGTCGGCGTGTTGGCGGCCGACGACCGCCAGCCCGGTGACCCGCCCCGCCTCGGTCTCCACCCGGACCCGGTACCCACCCGAATGCGAAACCTCGATCGGTGACCCGTCGCTGTCGTAGTGGAATCGGATCAGGTTGTGGTGCCGATCGACGATCGCGCTGATCGCGTAGTTGCCCAATCGCACGTCGAGTCCCTCGAGCGTGGCCTCGGGCTCGAAACACCAGCTCAGCTCGCGATCCGGATCGCTGACGCGATATCCGCCGGTGTCGGTGCGCACCAGGGGCCAGCGCAGTTCACCGTTCAGCGGCAGGACGGGATCGCCAGGTTCGGAATGCGGGTAGGCGAGCATGATGCCGTCGTCACCGATGAAGGTGACAGTCGCGGACTCGACCACGATCCGGATATCCAGCGTCGCCGACCACGAGGGTCCGAACCAGCGGCCGAACCGGTAGTCGGAGCGATGGCGCCGCCGCAACTCCAGCGGCAGCACCCCGGGAAGTTCGAGATCCGTTTCCGGCAGCAGGAATTCACCCGTCGCCCCGTCGACCGGATCACCACATCCGGTGACCTGCTTCTCGGTGCGAGAATTCTCCGGTCCGGATTCCGCGGCATGAGTGCCGCTGCCCTGATCCTTGTCCGCTTGCTGATGCGGGTCGTTCCTGGGTTTACCGGTCGAACCGTCGTCCGGATCGCCGGAACCGTCGTGTGAGGTGCTGTGCGTATCGGCGCCGTCGTCGTGCGGTTTGCCGTGTTCGTTCGGCGTGTCCGGCTTGTGTGAGCTCGGATGCGTATCGCCGGCAGTGGTTTTCGTATGCGGTTTCGCGCCGTCGATATGCGTGCCGCCGCGCCCGCGCTTCAGTGCCTTCATGATGTCTTCCCACGCACCCTCGAGCTTGTGCAGCAGGGGCGTGAGCTTCTTGAAGGTCGAGGCGAGCTTGCGGAACAGTTTGGCGATCGTGGTCAGTACCTTCGCCACGAACGTGGTCGCCTGCGCGGCCACCAACGGGGTGGCCACGCCCAGCGTGCACACCTCTTCGGCCGCCCACGCGGCCAACCGGCCCACGGCCTGGGCGATGAGGTCGCGCACGGTCTGGCGGACGAACGCCACCACGCCGCCGGCCATCGCGATCGCCGACGAGGCCGCCGAAGCCGCATTCGATGCCGCGGTCAGCAGCGAATTCGTCTCGGCCGCATGGGTTCGGTAGGCGTCCCCCGCGCTGCCGACCCAGTCGGCCACGTCCTGATCGACGGACTTCTTGTGATCGTCGGCGACCTGCTTGATGTGGGTGGAGACGTTCTCCCAGGTCTTGGCATACGCCTGCACCGTATCCGGATCGCCGGCCACCCAATCCAGCGCTTCCTGCAGCGGCTTCACGTGCTCCATCAGGAAACCGACGCCGTAGGAGGCGAGCGTGCCGATCGGATCGACCGCCAAGGACACGGCCTCCATCCCGGCACCGAGCACGGCGAGGCCGCCGTCGACCCACGATCCGGAGGAGATCGCATCGTGCACGTCGGCAACCGATTCGGCGATTCCGATGCCGGTGTAGGACTTCGTGGAATCCTCCCGCTGGGCGATCAGCGGGTTGTCGGCTTCCGTCGTCACCAGGTGGCCTCGGGTTTCACCGAAGCCAGCTCGCTCGCATTCGTCGAATCGGTGCTCTGCAGCGAGGTCGCGACCTGGCCGAGCGTGCCCGCATCCGCGTTCAACGCGTCGGCGGCGGTCTTGATCGCCTGCAGTCCGCCGTCTTCGACCGTGTCGACGAACAGCGGCGGCAGGAACGAGCACAACTTCCCGAAGGCGTCGGTCGGCACCGAGACGGCCTGACCGGCCTGTAGCGCCACGTTCAGTGAATCACTCACGCCCTGAACATTTTTCGCATGTGTGCGGATTTTGTCCGGATCGACGTGCACCTGACCACTGCTCATCGGGCCGCCCCGCCCGGTGTGTGGTAGCTATCGGATGCGTTCACGTCGCCACCCCGCCCCCTTCGTACGAACCGCGCAACCCCGTCGAGCAGGGCGCACAGATCGAATATAACGAACCGAGACGGGGCTTTCGATTCAGCCGGCCTTTGCCGCTATGCGTAAGTCGACTACCGAGTGATATCATATGCGATATCGTCCGCGATATGACGACCGAGGAGAAGATCGACAAGCTGGTCCAGAGGATGGCTGCCAACCCATCCAATGTTCGTTTCGCCGATCTACTCACGGTGTGCGAGCACCATTTCGGTAGTTACCGACAGCGTGGAAGCCACTACGTGTTTTCGATGCCGTGGCCGGGAGATCCCCGCGTCAATATCCAGGCCGGTGGCGCGCAGGCGAAGTCGTACCAGGTCAGGCAGGTTCTGGCCGCGATCGCGAAGAAGGAGGCATGGTGAACCACTACTCGTACCGCGTGATGTGGTCTCCCGAGGACGGCGAGTGGGCCGGTACATGTCTCGAATTTCCGTCTTTGTCACATCTGGACGGCGATCCCCTCGATGCGCTGCGGGGTATCGCTGACCTGGTGGAATTCGCTGTAGCGGACCTGGAGGCCAACGGCGAGGCGGTGCCGGTGCCGTTGGCCGATCGCACGTACAGCGGCCAGTTCCTGGTTCGCACATCCGCCGACATGCACCGGCGATTGACCATCGAGGCCACCGAGCGCGGGATCAGTGTCAACAAATGGGTGAACGAGAAGCTCGCCAGCGCATGACCGCTCGCCGGGAGTGACTCGCCGAGGGGCGATGTCGTCCTCAGTTCGGGGTCGGTGCCCAGTCGGCGGGGAAGGCTCGGTAGGTGCCCAGCGGCAACCGGGCGTCGTAGACCATGTCGCCGGTCGGGGTGAATTCCGAAATATGCGGTGCCATGCCCCAGCCCACCAGGGTGTTGCCGTTGGGGAGCGGCTGGGCGTCGCCCATGGCGAAGGCGGTCAGGCCGGCGGGGTGGGTTTGGTTGCGCACCAATGTGGCTCGGTGGTTGTCGAGGTCCAGGTGGATCCACTGCACACTCGACACGCCCAGTGTCTCGAAGCCGCTGGAGTTGTTGTTGAACAGGCGCAGCGTATTCGGGTCGGCGAATTCCGCATCGTGCTGGAATGCGAATTCGACGCCGGGGCCGAGATCGAAAGTCGAATGCCTGCCGCCGAGTTGCCATTTGATCGCACCGGTGTGGATGTCGACGTCGTAGACGGTGGAGGTATCGCGCATCGAGATCACCAGATCGCCGTCGGGATCCAGTGCGATCGAATTCATGTGATACGGGTCGTAGGTGTCGCTGCCGGGAAGTTTGCCGGGGGTGGTGGTGTCGGTGAGCGGGACGTGCTCGGCGGCGCTCCAGCGCAACAGAACTCGCTTGCTCGCCACGTCGACCACCGTGGCGACGGTGTCGTACATCTTGCCGTTCTTCGGGCCGCCGATCGCGGACAGATCGGCGTCCACCTCCTGGTACGACGTGATCAGCGCTCGGCCGTCGGGAGTCAGGCGGAATTCGTGCACATCGCTGGGAGCGCCACCGGCATCGAGGGTTTCGATGATGTTGCCGTGTTCGTCGGCGATGTAGTCGGCACCCGAGCCGTGCCCGCCGACGGTGCCGCCCTGCCACCACGTCAGCACCCGTTTGCCCTGGTACGTCTGGGTGCGGAAGTTCGAGACGTCCTGTCCGGCGGGAGGCGTGTAGCGCCAGACCTCATGCCCGGCCTTGTCCACCACGATATTCGCCGGAGCGGTAGCCGGAACGGCCGACAGCGCCTTACCCGCCCCCGGAACCAGCGCCGCCGCACTGACACCGTTGCTGTAGTAGATGTAGCCGGGCGCCGCGGCCGGGGTGTTCACATCCACGGTGTATTCGGGTGCGCCTACCGGAAAAGTCGGCAGCGGAGCCGCGTGCGCGGTGAACGGGATGGATGCGGCGCCTACCCCGACCGATGCTGCGATCAGCGTGGCGGCGTGGCGAAGGTTCCTGGCAATCCTGGCCATCAGTTTCCTTCAGCTGAGTCGACCGATAATTGCGCAGAGCGTAGACCGGCTTTCTGAGGGAACTGTGAAGGCAGGCCGAGTCCCCGCGCGACGCGACGAATCGCTGCCCTCCGCCTCACGCGGTCTCCAGGGTGCGGCGGGCGTAGGCGCGGACGTCGGCGTCGGTATCGGCGAGTACCACCTGGAGGGCGGTTCGGACGGCCGCGTGGTCGGGCCAATGCGAGAGGGTCAGGACGGCGGCTTTGCGGACGTCCGGATGAGGGTCGGTCAAGGCGGATTCCAGCGCCTCGGACGCGGCGTGCGGGCCCAGTCCGGCCCAGCCGCGGGCGCCGCCCTCGCGCACCTGCCAGGCCGCATCCTTCAGCGCCGCGGTCAGAATCGCCGCATCGGACGAATCGCCGAGCCGCGCCAGGGCGGCGAGGGCGGCGGCGCGGACCAGGGGATCTCGGTCGTCGACCAGGGCACGGATCGTGTCGGCGCCGCCGGCGCCGACCTCGGCCAGGCCGCGGGCGACGGCCACCCGGACCTCCCGGTTCTCGTCGAACGCGGCGGCGGTGAGGGCCGGCCAGTCGTCGAGGGAGACCAGGGCGCGCACACCTTCGATGCGCACGCGGTGGTCGCTGTCCACCACGGCCTTGCCGAACAGGTCCGCCGAGCCGCGGCGCTGGGCGCGCAGCAGATCCACCACCGCGGCTCGCACGAGCGGGTCGGGCGATTCGGCGTGTGCGGTCAATTGTTCTGCGGGAGGCAGGATTTCGATCAGCTCGCGCAGGCCGGAGACGGCAGCGGCGCGAACGCCGGCGTCGTGGTCGCCGAGCGCGGCGATCAGGGCATCGGCGAATCCGTCCGGAGTGCCCTCGGTCAGCACCGAGAGCGCGGTGGCTCGCACCCGGGGGTCGCTGTCGTCCAGATAGTCACGCAGCTCGGCGGCCGCCGGACTGTCCAGCCCGAGCAGGAGCGCGATCCGGGGTGCGGCGGAGTCGTCGGGGAACTGTGGGTCGTACGGGTCGATCGCATCGAAAATACCTGTCTCGGTGGTCTTTTCGTCCGCGATTG
>NZ_LZMK01000042.1:0-17757 GCF_001665865.1 Nocardia sp. 852002-20019_SCH5090214
CCGCTCGGCGGCGTCGAGCAGCGCCGTGCGGTCGGAGGCATTGCGTTCGGCGCTGAGCGCGGCGGGCATGGACCGGATCCGCGAAGTGTCCGGCCTGTCGCTGAAGCGGATCTACTCCATGTTCCCCACCAAGGAGTACCTCGTCGTGGCGATGCTGCGCCGCCGCGACGAGCGGTGGCGACAGGCGCTGGCCGAGCATGTCGAACGGTACGAGGACCCCACGCGGCGAGTGCTCGCGATCTTCGAGTGGCTTCGGGAGTGGTTCGGCGAGAACGGGTTTCGCGGCTGCGCGTGGATCAATATCCACGGTGAGCTCGGCGCCGACTCCCCGGCCGTGCTGGCGGAAGTGCGCTCGCACAAGGCGGCGTTTCGCACCATGATCGCCGAATGGGTGGACGCGACCGGGACCGACGCCGCCGACGCGATCTACCTGCTCGCCGAGGGGGCCATCGTCACCGCGGGCATCACCGGAGACCCCGAGATCGCGTCGGTAGCGGAATCCTCGGCCGCTCGGACACTTTCGGCCGCTCGGCCCGGCGAACCGAACGAACGACGGGCGCGCCGGGGCTGAGTTCAGCTCCAACCATTCGGCGTCCCTCGTTCCGACTCGCAGCCGCGCCCTTACGATCGCCCGCTTGCCGCCTCGGCCCCCGCCTCCGCGGCCGCCGCCACCCAGGCTGCGATGTCGGCGACCACAGCCTCGTCGACATGTTGTGGCGCTTCGTAATCCGACGGCGTGGACGGACCGCTTCCCGCGAAGAACATGTGGTCGTCGGATTCGTAGACGCGAATGTCCACGTCGCCTCGGCCGTCGAAAGCTTGCCGCCATCCGGCCAGATCGTCGGCGACGGTGACCTGATAATCGCGTCCGCCCTGAGCGATGAACATGGGCTTGCGCACCGCGAGCGCGGTGGCGACCGGGTCGTATTCGCGCAGGTCCAGCCAGGTGCCGGCCGCCAGCCCCAGGGGCAACTCACCGGCCGGAGTGGATTCGGACAAATCGGCGCGTTCCACTCGTTCGGCCTGGACGAGTAGTTCCCCGGGATCCGGCAGCACCGCTCGCGCGGACTCCGGCGCGACCGCCGTCAGATAACGGGCGACGCGCACGGCCGCGCGCTGCATCGGCTGAGTATCGGCGGCCAGCAGGATCACACCGGCGATCGCCGGTTCGGCCGCCGCGACGCGCGGGGCGTATCTGCCACCCATGCTGTGCCCGAGGACGAAGATCCGGCACGGATCGACATCGGCACGCGCCCGCAGGGCCCGCACGGCCGCGACCGCCGGCGGCACGTAATCGGCGGTCGGAGTGATGTCCGCCCAGTTCCCACCGCGCGCCGCTTCGAGATGACTCGGCTTGTCGAAGCGCAGCACGACAAGCCCGCCGGTCGCCAGGCCCCAGGCGATGTCCTTCATCGTCTTGTTCGCACCGGCTGTACCGTCTCGATCGAAAGGTCCACCGCCACTGAGCAATACGACCGCAGGATGCCGCGTGGCGGTTCGACGCGGAACGCTCACCGTGCCCGGGACCGGACCGACCGCGGTCTCGAGGGCGATCTCCTCCTCGTCGAACGCCGCCGAGTCGGCGTAGTGCGGCGGTTGCCACGGCGGCACATCGTGCGCGATGCGCAGGCCGCTCAGTTTCCCGCGCACGACCGACATGAGGATCGTCGCCTCCCGGTCCGGGACCGGCACCGCCACTACGCCGTCGCGAACCTCCGCGGCACCGGGCGTCGCACCCGGCCCGATCTCCCGATGCCAAGCGGCGGTGAGGTTTTCCGGCGACAGCAGTGCGCGCAGCGGAGTCCCGAAATGCTCGTAGGCCTCGCCGAATCGGCCCGCGCACAGCATCCGGACCACGGCCTCACCCACTGCGGCGTCGTTGCGGTTCATCGGGTCCTCCCTTACACCGCAGATCGCGGCAGGTATCGTTCTCAACTTTGAGAAAGGTAGCAAGAATGAGAATATTTGCCAATGGGACCGATCGAACTGCTGGCACATCCGGTGCGCCTGCGCATCGTGCACGCGATGTCCGGCGGCCATACGCTGACCACCGCGCAGTTGTGCGCGCGCCTTCCCGACGTCTCGAAGGCCACGATCTATCGCCACGTGGATCTCCTGACCGGTGGCGGGGTTCTCGAGGTGACCGAGGAGCGGCGGGTGCGCGGGGCGGTGGAGCGGCATTACCGGTTGCGCCGCGAGCGGGCCGTCATCGACACCGACGCGGTGGCCGCCGCGAGCCGTGACGAGCATCGCGCCGTCTTCACCACCGCGATGACCACCCTGCTCGCGGAGTTCAACGCCTATCTCGATCGCGAGAACGCCGATCCCGCAACCGACTCCGTCGGGTACCGCCAGCATGCCCTGTGGCTCGACTCGGACGAGCTGGCGGACCTCATCGCCGATTTGCGTGCCGCGATCGTTCCGCGCCTGCACAACGAGCCGGCCGACGGCCGGACACAATATTTGTTGAGCCCCATACTTTTTCCGATCGGCCACCCGCACACCGAGAGCCGGAACGGGGTCGGCACCACCGAGTGAGACGCAGCGGACACCGCATGGGGTGCCATGCCCCGGCCACTCCCCGATCCGCGCGCACTGCCCGAAATCGCCCCCCGATGAGGGCCCTGATCCGACCAACACCGACGCCGGAGCCCCCGCAGTCAGCTTCATCCTGACCACAAGCGCCGACAACACCTGACCGAGGAGAGCCTGCCGCTACGCGCAGTCTCCACCGTCCCCCGCGGTACGGTGGCCGCGTTTCCGTTTTACGCCGTAGGCTGCGGAGCGCGACCCTGTCCGCCTATCGGAGGAGTTGTGCATGGTGTTCGGGCTACCGAAATTGCCGCCGCTGCCGGTGGTGCGGGCCGTCGAGACCGTTCGCTACGCGCTCGGCGAAGCCTATCGGCGGTTGGCGCCGGCGCCGCTGTCGTTGATGGAGTTGCTGGCGGCGGGGTGGCTGGCGCAGGCGATTCACGCGGCGGCGGCACTGGGGATCGCCGATGAGCTGGCGCGGGGACCGCTCACCGGCGCCGAGCTGGCGCGGCGTGTGGGAGCGGACGAGGACGCGCTGCGCCGGCTGTTGCGGCTGCTCATCAGTCACGGCATCTTCGCTCAGCGGCGCGACGGACGGTACGGGCTCACCGCGCCCGCTCGTGCGCTGTGCAGCGACTCCCCGGAATCGCTGCGTGATGCCGCACTGTTCTTCGGCTCGGCCACGCACCGGGCGCATTGGACACATGTGGTCGATGCGGTGCGGACCGGCAAGCCGGTGGGGCCACAGCTGGACGGGGCGCCCTTCTTCGAATACATCCGCACCGACCGTCGATTCGGTGATCTGTTCGACCGCGCGATGACCAGCATCGGATCGCTCACCACGGAATCCTTGTTCGCCGCTTACGATTTCGGACGCTTTGCGACGATCGTGGACGTCGGCGGCGGACGCGGCGCGATGCTCTCCGAGATCCTCTCGCGCGCACCCGGCACCCGGGGCATCCTGTTCGACCTGCCCGATGTGGTGGCCGGTGCGGCGGAGCGGTTCGCGGCCGCCGGGTTCGACGGGCGAGCCCAGGTGGCGCCGGGGTCCTTCTTCGAATCGGTTCCCGCGGGAGCGGACGCGTATCTGCTCAAACACGTGATTCACGATTGGCCGGATGCGCGCGCCGAGCAGATCCTGCGCACCGTACGCGCCGCGATGGCCCCGGCCGCCCGGCTGATCATCGTGGAAATCGTGCTGCCCCAGGACAATCGGCCGCATCCGGGCAAGTACACCGACCTGGAGATGTTGATCAACAGCGGCGGCCGCGAGCGCAGCGCCGGTGACTACCGCGCTCTGCTCGCGCGCTGCGGTTTCGAGCTGACCCGCATCACCGAGACGGTGTCACCGGAATCCGTGATCGAGGCGCGACCGGTATAAGGGCCGCCCGCGCTATCGCGGACCGCGCGGCCGCCGGCGCGGATACGGGCGGACATTGCCGACATGCTGCTCGACCAGTTCGCCCCACCAATTGGCGAGGGAGCCGACCAGAAACCATGCGGCCCGGATTCGTTCGTCGTCGACCGTCTCGGCGTCGCGCAGCAGGACCGTGGCGCGCACCTGCGCGGCGGCGAGTCCGTCGACAGCCGCGCCGAGGGACCGCGCATGCGCCGGGGCGCCGGTGCGGTCGCTGACCCAGCGGTCGATGTGGACGACGATTTCCCTTCTACGGCAGTCGATCTCCGCTGCGCGCACCGGGGAGCGACGGCGGACGAGGTGGAGTTCGGCCAGTTGGCGGGCGGCCCGGGTGACCGGATGGTCGTCGGCCTGGTCGCCGATATGACCGCAGCAGGCGGCGAGTAGTTCGTGCCCGTCGGGTATTCCGGGGTGCAGTTCGGCGGCCGTGCCCGGGGCGCCCGTCCCCACGGCGCCCCGGTCCACCGCGGCGGCGCACCGGCCGCGCAGCCCACCCGGGCCGGTCCGCGCGGCGCGGCCGTACGGCTGCGGGGCGGCGGACATCGGATACCTCCGGAAGGGTCGTGGTTGCACCCGACGCCACGAACGAGACACCGGACCGCGAGCCCGACGCGGCAAGGGCAAACCGCGCCGGATCCGGTGTGCCGCACGATGCGAAGGGGGCAATCCTGCGGCGCCGGGTGCTACTCCCAAGCGTGCGCGCTCGCGGCGGCCCGGTCACTGCCCTTTCAGTGGCCTTCCGATGCCCCTGGGCCGTGAACCCCTGTCCGCCATGGGAACTATCGCCAGGTCACGGCCGTGACGATGAGAATCAGATACAACACCAGTACGAATACCACAGCCGGGATGACGGGATACGCGGGGGTGGCCGAATCCGACTCCCCGCCCGATTCACCGGACGACGCCGGACCGGCTCGGACAGGTTCGGGCGGCGACGGCGAGACCGATGTCCTGGTGAGGAACGAGCCTGCCGCCAGGGCCGGAAGTAGCAACAGTCCCACCGGTATCCACAGCAGCAGCGCCCACGGCAGCGGATGGTCCCACGGTCGGCTGAGCAACACATCGGCACCGACCGCGAGGGCCGCGAAACCCACGGTCGCGACGACGCTCCCCCGCACTCCCAGCACATTCGAGTAGTACCACTGCCCCGGCCTGACGTCGGCCACCGTCTTGCGCGCGAATTCGAAGTGCAGGAACGCGGCCGCGAAGATCAGTGCGACCCAGGCTGTCCGCCAACCACTTTCGACCTGACCGGTATCGATCGCCGAGCGCACGAGGTAGGCGATGATCCACAACTGCACCGGGTAGGTCACGGCCAGGTTCAGCAGCAGGTCGCCGCGTATCCGCGCCGACACGCTTTCCAGCCCCCACAGCGCGAGGCCGTACCCCATCGCGGCGACGACGAGGGCCGCGGACCACCACGACAGCAGCGACGACACCACGGTCAGCGCCACCGCGATCACCCCGATCGCGACCCACAGTTCGCCGACCCCTACCGCCCCCGTGACCAGCGGCCGCTCCGGATTGTGCACGCGGTCGTAGTCGAGGTCCTTGATCTCGTCCACCATGCGCAGATACAGCAGCAGGAGCGCGACGACGACGACGCGCACCGCCGTCGCCCATCCCGGGCGCCATGCGGAGTCCGGATGCGACACCACGGCCGCGGTGCCCTCCACAGCGCCGACGAACAGGACCGCGTAGAGCAGATGATGCGTTTCGTAGCGCGCGACGGTGAACCGCGCGATCCGCACGAGGGCCGATCCGGACGCTCGATATCGGTTCGCGGACACTTCCTGCTCCGACCGGCCGGCGGGCGCGGCGGAACCGCTCAGCATTCCGCCTCGTCGGTGTCGTAACGCAGGCCGATGCGCGCGGCCACCCCACCGCATTGGTGGATTTCGCAATCGATCTGTCCCGGAACGGAATCCGAGGCGCGCGCCACACATTCGGCGCGGTGGTCCAGTTCCACGAACCGCTCGAAGGAACTGGAGACCCCGATCAGCCGGCCCGGCTCCGACACCGCCATCGCGGTGACCGTCTGACGTGCCGCCTCGAGCAGCACACTGCCGGGCACGTGATCCACCGGGTGGTCGAACAGGATCGGATGCCCGGTGTCGATCACCAGCTCGGCGCCCGCCGCCGCGCCCACCCGTCGCAGCGGGCCGATCACCACATTGCGCGCGTTGGCCCGGCCCACGTCGGTCGCCTCGGCCGACTGCCCGGGTGGCAGCGCGGCGCCGATGTCGCCGAGCCCCAGTGCGGTGCGCAAACCGCCGCGCAGCGCCTCCCAGCGCGACGGCGACACCCAGGTGAAGGATCCGTCCACGATCATCAGCGGCACTCCCCCGCATTCGATGTCGAGCACCATATCCACACCCTGCAGCACCTCGCCGCGCCGATGGCGGCGCGAAATCTGCACCGACATCACAAGATCCGCGGGCGCGGGCCCGATCGCCCAGTTGTCGCTCTCGGCGACCGCACCGTTGAAGGTGCGCACCACGAAGCCGAAATCCTGTGGAACGCCGAAGTATTCGTGCGTGAGCGCGATTGCCGCCTGGCGGGCCGCCTCCATCACCAGCAGGGGGTCGTAGCTGCCGTCCCAGGGTGCCAGGTGGTCGCCGTAGAAGGCGTGCATGCGCGGTAGCTGGGCGCCGACCACGAATTCGTCGGACCGCGCGGCGTGCAGGGAGGTGACGAAGACTTCCGATACCGCGCAGCGGTGGGCGAGATGGCGGGAGATGGTGTGCACATGGCTCGCGGTCGGGATGGTCGCGGTGTCGATCGTCATGGTCGTGCCTCCAACCAGTCGTGTGCGGATACCGGGGGCAGGGTCTGGCGCCGCCCGCCGTTGCGCATGGGAAGTACCTGGGAGCCGAGGACGATGGCCGACCACGGATCGATCGAACGGCCCGTGGCCCAGGCGCGCCGCAACAGCAGCGCACAGTCCTCGTCCCGATCGGGATCGAAGTCCGCCGGAACGTCGCCGAGGTCGGCGAGCAGACGCGCGGTGGCGGCGGAACGCGTGAAAACCCGTGCGGGAGTGCGGGAGTACAGCTTCACGGCGCAGGCGGCGGCTTCGGCACCGCGGTCCTGCCCGGTCCCGATCTCACGCAGCACTCGCGCGCGGGTGTCGGTGTCGAAGTAGATCGCGAACTCCCGCAGCACATCGGCCGGATCGTCCGGCGAGTGCACCAGATTCAGCAGATAGCTGTATCTGCCCAGAACATAACGTAATTCGCCCGGCTGCCGCTTACCCGGATCGGTCGGTCCCTTGGCCGCCGTGAGCCGCACCGAGGTCGGCAGCGCCTCCGGTTCGCCGGAGACGACGAGGACCAGCGCGTCGGAAATCTCGGTCAGCAGATCGGCCAGTCGCCGCCGCTCCGGCGAGGCGATATTCCACGCGAAATACCACAGCGCGCGCACCAGATGCCGGTCGACCGCGCAGATACGGGACGCCACGACACGGAAGTCGTTGTCCCGCAACCACTGCAGGGTCGGTTCGACCGCCCGGGCCACGATCGCGTCCGGTTTCAGCAGCAGCAGTGAGTATCGGCGGGAGAATTCGGCCGCGTCGAGTCCGGCCGCACCGAGGTGGTCGACGGTCTCCTGGACGTAGGTGTCCTCGGCATAGGCGGCCGCCTTGTCCGGCAGCGGTGTCGACGCCGCCAGCAGTTGCGCCAGGTTCATCGGCTGCCTCCCGTCTTCGCGCCCGAGGTGAAGCGCGCCAGCACCTCCGGTACCGAGGGCAGCGGATCGCCGAGGTAGCCGCTTTCCAGGCAGTGGTCCAGGAGCACTCGCAGATACGGCTTGCCGGTCGCGGGACAATCCCGTCCGAGCAGGGCGTGGGTCGCGGTGGTGTCGAACAGCGGGCGGCGGGCGAAGTAGCTCGTATAGAGCGCGCCGATGCGCTGGAAGTATTCACGTTCCAGCGGTTCCAGGTCGTCCACCGAGAAGGTGGCTTCGGGAACGAAGGTCGCGACGTGGAAGGACGGATATTCGGCGAGGACGTCCGAGATATCGCGCAGCGACAGCGCATCGGCGCCGACGGCGTGAAAGGTCTGTCCCACAGCGGATTCGAAGTCGGTGGCGGCGGCGGTGATCACATCGGCGACGAAGTCGACCGGGGCGAGTGCGATCGTGGCGTCGTAGCGGCCGGGCAGCGAACGCAGTTTGCCCTCGACGATCAACTTCACCACCGTGTAGAGGTTCTTGTAGTCACGGATCACGCCGGTGCCGGCGGCGCCGGTGACGACACCGGGGCGCACGACCGCCCAGCGCAGTCCCGGTGTGCAACGCACCTGCCGTTCGGCACGGAACTTACTGTCCTCGTAGCCGTTTCCGAACGCTTGCCCGACGTCGAGTTCCGCCTCGGCGACGACACCGGTCCGCATCCCGCAGACATAGGCGGTGCTCACGTACACCAGCGGCACGTCCCAGCGCAGCGCCAGCTCGATCGCGTGCGCGGTGCCGCGCACGTTCAGTTCCTCGTAGTCGCCGGCGGTGGCATCGAAAGCGGTGGTCGCGGCGGCGTGCACGATCATGCCGACGCGGGAACCGAGTTCGGCGGCGTCGTGCCGGGACAGGCCGAACCCCAGCCGCCGGATATCGCCGCGCACCGTCTCGATGCCGTCCAGCTGCGAACCGTCGTTGCCGACGATCCGCGAAGTGCTGTGCAGCACACCGACAACGGGCCGTCCCGCCGCACCGAGGCGCGCCACCACCTCGGCGCCGACCAGGCCGCCCGCGCCGGTCACCAGTACGGCGTCGTGGCCGGTCACAATCCCACCCCCTCGATCAGAGTCACCACATCCCCGATGCGGCGCACGCCGGCCAGCTGTTCGGGGCGGTAGCGCGGTAGGTCGAAGGCCTGTTCGAGGACCAGCGTCAGCTCCATCAAGCGCAGCGAGTCGAAGCCGAGATCCTCGATCAGCCGCAACCGGTCACCCGGTTCGGCGGGCGGCGCCGGCGCCATCGCGACGACGAGTCGGCGAACCCGTTCCGCCACTGGGCTGTCCACATTCGTCATCACTGTCCTCCGTCGTGCTGGTGGGGTTGCTGCCCGCCCGAGCCGAGCAGGTCGCGGGCCTCGTCGAGGGGCAGTTCGGTGTCGAGGTAGGCGGCCGGGCGCAGCCAGTCGTAGCTGATGTCGAGGGTGCGCCGCCATTGCTCCCGCGAATCGAACGACGCCGGGAACTGCGTGCCACCGGCGATCTCTCGCACGGCCGCAGCGAGTTCGTCCAGCACGGCCAGCTCGTCCAGGCCGCTCGCACCCGATCCGAGGACCGCGGAGAAGCGCAGTGCCGACGCGCGGTCGACCAGCTCCCGCAGCGATCCCGCATCCGGCACCAGCGCGGTCAGCGTCGGACCGGGCGCGACGTCCGCGGGTAGCGGGTGAATACCGTAGGTGGACAGCACCATTCGCACACACATGGCGATCGTGCGATGCGCCGCGATATCGGCAACCGCACCCTGGCCCGCCTTGACCGCGCCCATCAGATCCTCGCGCGCGTTCTCCAGGACCACGTTCGACCAGACCACCTCCATCGCACAGGCGACGAAGCGCCGGGCCGGCAGCGGTGACAGGGTCGCGATATCCCCGTCCGCGCCGCCGCCGGCGAGTCCGAGCGCGGGCATCCGCGTGGACGGAATCGGCGTGACGGGGCGTAGCGGTTTGCACATGGCGAGCGCGGGACGCAGTATCTCGCCGCCGCGCAGAGCCAGTCCGACGAAGCCCAGGCGGACGAATTCGGCGAGTTCGGTCCCGATCGGCGACCGGCGCAGGATGTCGGCGACCGATTTGCGGGCGACGACGGCACGCCAGGCCGCGGCACCGCGAGCCGAGAGCGCGAAGACATCGGTGTCGTCGCGCAGGACATGGATCCGGTCCCCGATAGGCCAGGTGGTCACGCCGTCGATCCGGGCCAGCAGAATCCGGTCGGGATCATCGGCGACGTCCGCGATGCCGAATCGCCGAGCCAGTGCGAGCAGCTCGTCGAGTGTCGCGGTGTCCGGAAGACCACGGTAGGCGTCGATCAGCTCGGCGGCGCCCGGATCGACCGACGCTATTCGATCGAGCTGTCGCGGAAGCCATTTCGTCTCGATATAGGTTTCCCCGCGCGTCGCGCCCCACGATTTGACGGCTTGGAGCAGGCCGTCGCGGGCCCACCCGTCGGCTTCCGCGTCGGCGCCCATCGCGTGCAACGCGACCGCGAACCACAGCGCGTGCCGGCTGCGCCGAGCCCACCAGTCGGACACGGTCGCCGCGAAGGTGCCGGCGGGCAGCAGCGCCGACAACCCGTCCAGATCCACGGCCGCGCTCGACCGCACCACCGTCGCGTTCCGGAACCGCTGACACCGGTTCAGCACGTCCTCGTCGAGGTCACCGGCGCCGTCCGCACCGGCCACCCGCGCGAGTTGCGCCCGCAGTTGCGCCTCGGACCGGGTGCGGATCTCGATGCGACGGCCGTCGGCGAACACCACGGTCGGTAGCGTCGGCATCTCCTCGGCACCGGGTGCCACGATCAGGAAGTCGATATCGGAACCCTCGTTGCCGAACCCCTCCGCCAGCGACCCCTCGAACAGAGCGGCGGAATTCGGCGGGATCGAGACCGTTTCCAGTGCGGCGGCCAGCAGCCGCTCGGCACGATCGAGCGGCAGCGCGGGCTCGGTGGACAGACCCGTCGTGGTGGTGTCGGTGGCGGGATGTTCGGTGGCGCCCGCCAAACGCCCCTCGGTATACAGCTGCCACATGTGGCGGCGGCGCGGTTTGCCGCTCGAGGTGCGGCGGATGAAGCCGCGCGGTCCGGTGACGACGCCCACGGTGCCCGCGGGCCCCAGTTCGCCCCGCACCACGGTCCGGGCTCGGGCAATCCACTCCCCCGGCGCGGTTTCGGCGAACAGCACGATGCCGGGTGTGGCGCCGCCGGTCAGCGAGACCGCCGCGAGCTTGCCCTTGGTGATACCGGTTTCGCGGGCCACCCGCGATTCGATGTCCTCCATGAACACCGAACGTCCCCGGACCTTCAGGCTCGTGCCCATCCGGCCCAGCACGAATACCTCGTCGTGATACCGGAATCCGGCGTCGCCGGTGTAGAGCCGGCCGTCGGTGATGCGTGTTGCGCCGCCAGTGCCGTCGGTATAGCCGAGTGCGACCGAATCGCCGATCACCACCATCTCCCCGAGCACCCCGTCGGGCAGTTCGCGGCCGTCCTCGTCCACGACCACGACGGTGGATTCGGGAGTGGAGAAGCCGAGGCCGGTGATCCAGCCCGGGCCGCTCACCCACCGATCGTCGGCGAGTGCGACCTCCGCGACGACTCGCACCCGCTCACCGGGCCGCAGGGTCGCCGTATCGAGGCGCAAGGCCGTCAGCGGCCGGTCACGCGCCGAGGAGGTGACCATCAGCGTGGCCTCGGCCAGACCGTAGGCGAGGGTGTAGGCCCGGGCGGAAAAGCCGCGCGCGCCGGTGAGTTCGGCGAACGACCGCAGATCCTCGACTTCGACCGGTTCGGAACCGACCGCGAGGGTCCGCCATCCGGACAGGTCCAGATCGGCGATGTCGTCCGGGGAAACGCGGTGTGCGACATAGCCGAGGGCGAACGACGGCGACGGCGAATGCTGGGCGTGCGCCATCGCCCGCAGCCAGCGCGCGGGATCGCGCACGAACTGATCGGGCCGCATCAGATACAGGTCCCCCTGATTGGCGACCGTGGTGAGGAATGCGCCGACGAGGCCCATATCGTGGTAGAGCGGCAGCCAGGAGACCATCGCCTCGCCGGGCCGCCAGTCGATCAGCCGGCTGATCATCCGGATGTTGTTGGCCAGGTTGTGCCACGACACGCGCACCCCGCGCGGGGTTCCGGTCGACCCGGAGGTGAATTGCAGCAGTGCCGTCTCGGCCACGGGCGCGAGCGTCCGTTCGGCGGGCGTCCCGGTTTCGGCCACGACGACCGGTTCGTCGGCGCGCCCGGCCGCGGTCATCGCCTGCCGGACCAGCGCTTCCAGCTCCACCGAGGTGACGACCACGCGGGGCGCGGCTTGGTCGAGTATCGCCGCGACATGCGCGACATACTGCTCCACATCGGCGAACATCGGCGGCGCGATGGGCGTGAACACCCCGCCGCAGGCCCAGACGGCGTAAAACGCGGCGACACAGGGGAATCCGGTCGGCATGACGACGCAGACGCCGGCCTCGTCATCGCCCGCGAGCCCCCGTTCGCGCAGCCGGCCCGCGACCGACCAGGTCAGCTCGGCGAGCTCCGCGTAGCTGCGGAACTGCCAGCCGTCCGCTTCGTCGGCGAGGTGGATGCCGGTGGCGGTGGCGGGATTCACCAGCCAGCCGCGCACCAATTCCTGGTCGTCGCCGGTCGTCGGCAGTTCACTGGGCATCGCTTGCCTCCCCTTCATCGAGCACGGTGACGGTTCCGCTGCTGCCGTCGACCCGCAACGGCATACCGGTACGAACGGATCTGGTGACGCCCGGAATCTGCACCACCGTCGGCACGCCGAGCTCGCGCGCGACGATGGCGACATGGGTGAGCGGGCTGCCGCGCTCGACGACCAGTGCGGTCGCCGACGGCAACACCGCCACCCAGCCCGGATCGGTTCGATAGGTGACGAGCACACCGCCCGCCACATCGCGCGGTTCGTCGACCACCACCGCCGGTCCCGTCCCGATACCGCCGCCCGACGGCGTCCCGGTGAAGACCGCGCCCGCGGTCGCCGCCGGAGTGTCGGTGATCGGCACCCAGCCGACCGCCGCGAGTTCGGCCGGACCGAAACCACCGCCATGGGTGACGAAGCGGGCCGGCGCGACCAGGCGCGCGTCGGCGGCGCGCTGCTGTTTGCGGGCGGCGACCACCGCGCGCAGACCGGCCGTCTCGCCGCCCTCGTAGCAGCTGCGCAGTTGCGGCAGCGTCAGGTAGAACACATCGGAGAATTCGTCGATGATATTGCGCCGCACCAGGTCTCGTCCCATGATTCGGATTGTTCGCTTGACCATGCCGAAGGCGCGGGTACGGCAGAAGCGCAGACTCTCCCGATGCGCGGCACAGCGAGCCACCTTGCGCCGCAGACGTTCATAGATCGCACGGCGCCAACCACGCAGGTGCGCATCGAGATATCGTTGCGCGTCGTCGGCGGCGCGGTCCTCCTGTTCCGGTAGCGCCGCCAGCACCATGACGAACAGGCCCGACGGATCCTCCCGCAGATCCGGCGTCTCGAGCTTCAGTTCGTCGAGGCTGCGATAGCCGTAGCGGTCGATGTATTCGTCGACGCGCGCCCGGAATTCGTCGTGGCCCGCCGTCACCAGCGCGTCGTACACACCTTCCGGGGCAGTGCTTTCCAGTAGTTTGCGCAGTTCGGCGTTCTCGCGGACGGTGGCGGCGAGGGCGGACATCGCGCGGGCCGGCTCGGCGGATTCGACGTCGGCCCCGGGCCCCGCGACGGCGTAGAGGAACCACTCCGGCGCCTTCGGCAGGAATAGCCGGGTGAGCACGTACAGCAGGCCGGTGAGGGTCAGCAGCATCGCGTCCAGAACCATCATCGGACCCCAGCGGTGCACCAGCTCCCGATCGAGTTCGCGATAGCGGGCGTAGGCCTGGGCGCCGGTGTCGGCGCTGTCGTCATGGGATTCGAAATCGTCGTAGACGCGGTAGAAATCGTCGAGGAACCGCCGCATCATGGCGTCGATCCCGGCGATGCGGCGCAGATAGATCGCGGTGGTGCGCGTCCGGGACAGCACTCGCCGCACCGGATTGCCGAAAGTGAACGGGCGCAGCGTCTTAGCGATGTCGTCGGGCAGTGGTTCGGCCACGCCGAGCGCGGCCTCGAGGACACGGCGGTTGAGCGGATAGCCGGGCGCGATGCCGACCATCCGGTACCAGTGCAGCAGGTTGTAGTAGACGCGGCCGTGGAAGTAGCCGAGCAGCACCGGAGTCCAGCTGTCGGTCTGCGCAACCTGCGCCCGCGGCGCGCCCAGGGATTCGGCGTATCCGCGATACACCCGGCCGTAGATATCGGCCGCGGTGGTGAAGGTGAGCGGTGAGGTGATCCCGCTGAAACTCTCGATGATGTTGGAGTTGTCCCAGATTCGCAGGTCGCCGTCCGGCACCGCCTCCCCGGCGCCGCGCAACGAATCTCCGACCGCGGTGGTCACCGGGCGTGCCTGCAGCACCCAGAGCCGGCCTTCCGCATCGAAGGCCCATTCGACGTCCTGCGGGGCGCCGGTCGAGCTCTCGATCCGACGGCCGACCTCGATCAGCCGGGTCACCTGATCCGGAGTGAGCGCCGGTCGTGAACGCAGCGCGGGATCGACCTCCACCGCGATGCAGCCCTGGTCGCCGTCGGGTCGGTAGCGAGTCGCCTTCTCTCCCAAGGTCGTATCGATGACTTCGCCCGAAAACTTGTCCACGACATAGGTATCGGCGTCCACCGAACCGGAGACCAGCCCTTCGCCCAGTCCGTAGACGGCACTGATCAGCATCCGGTCCGTAGCGCAGGTGCTCGGATCGCAGGTGAACAGCACACCGCTGGCCTCCGCCGCGATCAGGCGTTGCACGATGACCGCCGGCATCTCCGGAAGCGCCAGTCCGTGCGCGAAACAGTAGGTGATCACCCGCGGCGACAACGCCGAGGCCCAGCAGGCCGTCACCACCGAGGCGATCGCCTCGGCGCCGGAGACGTTCAGGAACGAATCGAATTGCCCGGCAAACGAATACGTGGTTCCGTCCTCCACAGCCGCAGACGACCGGACCGCCACCGGCCCACGGCCGAGACGCCGCCACACCTCGTCCATCGCGCCGACGAGAGCATCCGGAGGTGTGGCGGTCATGATGCTCGCGCGCAGCCGGGCGCCGCGGATCAGCGCCTCGTCGAGGTCGGTGGCGACCACGAAATCCGCTGCCGCCGTGACGATCTCGGACGGCATGTGCTCGAACAGCGCCGGCTCGACGACCAGCCAATCCGGCACCGGCAACGCCGCATCGCGCAACCGACGCAGCCCGGCCGCCTTCCCGCCCGCCTCCGCGGCTTCGGCAAGGCTCGCTTCGGATTCGTGCACCAGGTCTCCTGTCATCGCGGACCGTGCGCCTGCCCAGCGGTCGCTCGCAGAGTTCGTAACGATATATCTGAAGTGTCGACGTTTCGGAATACCGGTGATCACGTATCCGGCATGCCGCGATGCACAGGCGGTCACCACGGCGTTGTCTCGATATACCGGCCCCGCTCACCGGTGTTAACCGAATTCCGAACAAGATCGGCTGGCCGCCCGCCGGGTGCGCGGCTACGCTACGTTGAGGCTCGTGACGTTCGGTGGAGGGTGTAATTCGGCGTGAGTTGGACATTCACACCGGACGAGTTCGCGCACATCTGGCGCGAGACCGACCTCGATCGCCATCCCTTCCCGCTTCGCATTCTCGAGTCACCCCGCACCGAGGACGAGGCGGCCACCTTGCGCAAGACCCTCGAGGTACAGCTGCCGCTCGGCGCGGACCCCGACCTGTCCGCCTGTCTGCGCATCCTCGCCGCGCCGCACACCCGCGTGGTCGCGATCGGGGGCGCGCACAGCGCGGGAACCGAAATCCGGGCGGTGGCGGCGGCGATCTACGACCACGCCGTACTCGCGATCCAGGAACCGGGACGCACACCCGGATTCGGCGGATCCATCCGCTTGTCGATCGGTCACACCGCCAAACTGGGCGCCCGCATCGCCGCCCTGCTGCCCGAGTGCCCGGCCGGAGGCGAACCCGCACGCTCGGCGCCGAGCGAAGCGGTGCGCGACGACGACTGCCCACGGCCGACCTCGCCGCCGGCGCCGCGCATACGCCGCCTGCTGCTGAAACCGCATACCGCCGAGGGACATATCCGCATCGAATCCGGATTGGACCGGGCCACACCACCCCCACCGCTGTACTACACCTGGATCGACGTCGCCGACGACGGGCGCTATCTCATCAAGGCGGGCGACGAAGTCCACATCGTGCCCGCGAGCCGGCAGCAGATCGGCGCTCATCTGCAAAAACGCATTCCGCGATGACTGTGGCATGCACGGATTCGGGCAACTCGGGCTGACCGGACATCGCCGGAACCAGTAAGCTGGGTCGACCTGCAGCCTCACCGGGAAGCCGCCTCGGCCATCCCTCATCGGGCTGTGTGATTACAGCCCAATGGGGAGCCCTACGTGGTAATGCTCCGCTGCCGCCTTCGGGCGTTCCCCATTAGGCTGATCGGACCGACCGATCTCAGGGGTGCGCATGACGATCGAGACCAGCCAGGCCGATATCACCCGTTTCCTGCAGGCCGCGCGTGGGGGAACCGTCACCTTCGATCCTGCGGCCGCGCGTGGGTGCGCGGAGATCTATCAGCAGCAGGCCGACCGGCTTCGGGAACTACAGCAGCGCCTCGATTCGGTGTCGCAGCTCAGCGGCTTCGGAGGCTTCTTCTCCGCGCAGCAGCTGCAGGCCGGCTTCGGCCGTAAGGCGCGCGATGCGGCCGAACTGCTCGACCAGTACATTGCCGCCGCCTACCGCATGAAAGAGGCCTTCCTGACCAGCGCCGGGCTCTACGAGGAGGCCGATTCCGCGCATGCGGCCGCGCTGCGGGCGATCTCCTCCGGACTGTCGCGATGAGTGCCGAATTCCGTTACGGGCCGGCCGCTTCGCACACCGACCCCCAATACATCAGCGCCATGGAACATTTCGAGTCGATGACGCATGAGCAGATCCACACCGGAACCGAGAAGATCGAGGCCGGTGAGATTCTGCAGGCCTCGCTGATCTGGTTGGAGGCGGCCGCCACGCTGACCGGATCCATGCCCGCCACCCGATCGCAGGCCGAACGAATCATGGATCACGCCGGATGGCAGGGCCCGGCCGCCGAGGCCGCCGCCGCGAGCGCGCACAGCTTCGCCGCCTCCGTCGACGAGTTGGCCGCTGTCTTCGGTGAGGTCGGTGCTCGGCTCGGGGCGGTCGCCGGAGCCGCGGAAGCTGTCAAAATGGCGGTACCGCCGCCGGGCGATTCCGGACCGGTGGGCGCCATCGCCCGGGTGC
The DNA here is from genome assembly GCF_001665865.1 of Nocardia sp. 852002-20019_SCH5090214. Lineage (NCBI taxonomy): Bacteria > Bacillati > Actinomycetota > Actinomycetes > Mycobacteriales > Nocardiaceae > Nocardia > Nocardia sp. 852002-20019_SCH5090214. Next base: position 16,996 of record NZ_LZMK01000042.1, read on the forward strand.
TCGAGGCCGCGCATGTGATCGATGCGCGCATCGCCCAGGAGGTCATGCGTCAAGAGGCGATTCTGACGATGAACATGATCTACAAACCGGCCTACTCCGCCGCGGGCACCGCGGTCCCGGCCCTGCCCGAACCCCCGGCACAAGCCGACCCCGGCGGACCGCGCCCCAGCGCTCCCGCAAGCCCGGACGGCGACCGGCCGCAATCACACCAAAGCCCCACCGCCCCACTGCCTTCCGAGCCGGAGCCCTCGACACCCGATCAGGCACCGGACTCGGCCACTGCCCCCGGCACACCCACGCCGCACTCGCCGTCTGCACCCACGCCGCCGTCGCCATCCGCATCCACGCCGCAATCGCCGTCTGCACCTGCACCCGCACCTGCACCCGCACCCGCACCCGCACCCGCACCCGAGAGCCCAGCTCCCGCACCTTCGCAGACGCAACCCGCGCCCGCGCCCGGCGACCCGGCACCGAGTCCCTCGGCGCCACCCCCCGCCGCACCGACACACGATCCGGGCCCGGCGCCGACCCCGGCGCCCCCGACCTCCTCCGCTCCTACCTCGCCCGACCCGACGCAGGCGCCCGCACCGTCCGGTCCGGACAGTTCGGTGCCGCCGGGTCCACCGCCGCCCGATCCGAATGCCGCGCCGCCGGCCACCACCGCACCGGCTCCCCCGCCACCCTCCGGCACACTCGAACGGCGCATCCAGCTCGCCGACAACGAAGCGATCATGTACGGGCCAGCACCCGGCACCACCAGCA
>NZ_LZMK01000043.1:0-665 GCF_001665865.1 Nocardia sp. 852002-20019_SCH5090214
TGCTACGGCGATTCCGGATCGTCGAGGTAGCGCCACCGGATTCGGGTGACCATCGAGTCCGGGGTGCAGCCGGTGTGGCTGCCGCAGAAGAACTCGCCGAACTGCGCCGGCGTCATCTCAGGGAAGCCCTCGGCGCGGACTTCTTCGTTCGTGATGGTGTCGAGGCGCTCGCGGCGCACGTCGAGAACTTCGACATCGACGATCCGTACAAGTGGTTCGCCGCGGCGGCGGCCCATCACCTTGCGGCACAGCGTGAGCCGGGTGCCGGGCGTCAGCATCAGCCAGCCCGTGCGGCGGGTGACGGTCTTGGTGCGGTCGCGGACCTGGTCCTCGGTGAGCGAGACCGACATCAGGCGTGGCATGAGGTGCTCCTGTTCTGCGGGTACTGGTTCCAGATCCGGCCGTCGAGTTCACGCCCGGCCGTTTTCGGGGTGCGGCCACCCCACTGCTTGAAGAAGAACGCGGTCCCGGCCTCGACGCACTGGTCGCGCAGGTCGCGCACCCAGTCCGCCTCGATCGGCCGGGCGTGGGGCCCGGATTCGCCGCCGACGATGACCCAGTCGATCGCCGGGATCGGCCGCCAGTCGGCGCAGCCGGGGCACCCGCATTCGAAGCGTTCGTCGTCGTCGGGCCACCGGCACCGGCACCCGTCCGGGCATCCGGTC